>CAZXYL010000600.1:0-16268 GCA_964644915.1 uncultured Geminicoccaceae bacterium | reverse complement strand
GCGTTCGCCGCCCTCCTCGTAATTGAGCACGAAGTTCAGCGCGAGCCGCGCGTTCTCGGGCCAGTGCGGGTGCGGCGGGTCGGCGCCGTAGCCGGTCAGGTCGCGCGGGTAGGGCTGGGCCATCGCGGATCCTCCTCGGCTGGGCCCTTTACGCGGCCGGCCGCAGACACCGGTTTAGAACTTTGGCCTAAGATAATGTATATGAACGAATCAACCAGCAAGCAAGGGGTTGCTCGGACCGCAGCGGCACTCTCCCGACCCGCTCCGGGCCCGAGCCGAAAAGCGGCGCTGCTTCTTGCGATGCAGCATGGGGCGAGCATATAACGCTCGCGATGAGCAGGCGCGTGGGCTCCAGAGGCGGCGACCGGCAGCGATCAGGATGCTGACCCTGGCGCTCGCGTTTCCCTCGTTCGATCCGGTGCTGATCGAAATCGGCCCGTTCGCGATCCGGTGGTACGCGCTCGCCTACATCTTCGGGCTGATCCTGGGCTGGCAGGTCATGCGCCGGCTGGTCCAGCGGCCGGGCTGGCGCACGACCCCCACCGAGGTCGACGACCTTCTGCTCTACGTCACGCTCGGCGTCGTGATCGGCGGCCGGCTGGGCTACGTCCTGTTCTACCGGCCCGATTTCTACCTCGACCATCCGCTCGAGGCGCTCGCCGTCTGGCAGGGCGGGATGTCCTTCCACGGCGGCATGCTCGGCGTGCTCGCGGCGATCGCGCTGTTCGCCAGGCTCCGCCGGCGGCGCCTGCTCGAGCTCGCCGACGCGGTCGCGGTCGTGACGCCGATCGGCCTGTTCCTCGGCCGGATCGCGAATTTCATCAACGGCGAGCTGTTCGGCCGCGTCACCGACGTGCCGTGGGGCGTGATCTTCCCGCGCGGCGGCCCGGAGCCGCGCCACCCCAGCCAGCTGTACGAAGCCGGGCTCGAGGGCCTCGTGCTGTTCGCCGTGCTGGCGTACTTCGCCTGGCGGCCGCGGCAGCCGGAGACCGAAGGCCGGCTCGCCGGCATCTTCCTGGTCGGCTATGCCTGCGCGCGCAGCTTCGCCGAGCTGTTCCGCGAGCCGGACGCCCATCTGGGGTTCCTGCTCGGCGGCATCACCATGGGCCAGCTGCTCTCGCTGCCGATGCTCGCCGCCGGCCTCGTCCTCATCGCCCGCAGCTATGCCGGCCCACGCCGCTCCAGCCTCGAGCGGTCTTGAGGCGGTCATCGCCGACGAGATCCGGGCCCGCGGACCGATCTCTGTGGCGCGCTTCATCGAGCAGGCGCTCCAGCACCCGACCCTGGGCTATTACCGGCGGCGGCAGCCGTTCGGTGCGCACGGCGACTTCGTCTCGGCGCCGGAGATGAGCCAGATGTTCGGCGAACTCGTGGGCGCCTGGCTGGCGCAGGCCTGGGCCGACCTCGGCGGCCCCGCGCCGGTGCGGCTGGTCGAGCTCGGGCCCGGTCGCGGTACCATGATGGCCGACATGCTGCGCACGATAAATCACGCGCCAGACCTCCGGGCGGCGGTCGCGATCCATCTGGTCGAGACGAGTGGGCGCCTGCGTGCGACGCAACGCGAGCACTTGGCCGGCGAGGAGGTGCATTGGCACGACGACCTCGCCGCGGTGCCGCCCGGGCCCATGCTCCTGGTCGCCAACGAGTTCTTCGACGCGCTGCCGGTGCACCAGCTGGTGCTCACCGGGCACGGCTGGCGCGAGCGGCGCGTGGGGCTCGGCCCCGCGGGCGAGTTCGCCTATATTCTGGCCGATGCGCCCGATGCCTTGGCGGTCCAGATCCCTGAGGCGGCCGAAGCGCCGCCCGGTGCCGTGGCCGAAGTGAGCCCGGCGCGCGCGGCGCTGGCCGGTGAGATCGGGGCACGCCTGGAGCGCGACGGCGGTATCGCGCTGATCGTCGATTACGGCGCCTGGGCAGAGGGGCCGACCGGCGACACCTTGCAGGCGGTGCGCGCGCACGGGGCCTGCGATCCCCTGGCGGCGCCGGGCCTGGCCGACCTCTCGACCCAGGTGGACTTCCGGGCGCTGGCTCTGGCCGCCTGCGCCGGTGGTGCCGCCGTGTTCGGGCCGGTGCCGCAGGGCACGTTCCTGCGCACGCTCGGCATCGAGGCGCGCGCGCTCGCGCTCATGAGCCGCGCGGCACCCGGGCAGCGGCGCGAGATCCGCTCCGCCCTGTTCCGGCTTACCGATGCCGCCGCCATGGGCGAGCTGTTCAAAGTGCTGGCGCTCGCGAGTCCCCATGCCGCGTCGCCGCCCGGCTTCGCGGCGCCCACGCTCGCGCCATGATCCAGGCTTCGAACCTCGAGGCCTCGAGCCGCGTGCGCCACGGCTTCTTCACCCGCCGGGGCGGCGTCAGCGAAGGTGCCTTCGAGTCCCTGAACTGCGGCTTCTCGAGCGGCGACGAGGAGGAGCGGGTCACCGTCAACCGCGCGCTCGCCATGCAGCGGCTGGGCCTGGCGCCCGACAGCCTGGCCACGGCCCGTCAGGTGCACGGGGTGGACGTCCTGCTGCACCCGGAGCCGACCGTCGGCCGGCCCGCGATCGTTGCCGATGCGCTGGTGACCGGGCGCCCGGGCATCACCTTGGGCGTGCTCTCGGCGGATTGCGCGCCGGTGCTGCTGGCCGATGCCGGGGCGGGCGTGATCGGGGCCGCGCACGCCGGCTGGCGCGGCGCGCTCGCCGGTGTGATCGAGGCGACGGTGGCAGCGATGCTCGGCCAGGGCGCCGCGCGCGCCGACATCCGGGCCGCGATCGGGCCCTGCATCGCGCAGGCGGCCTACGAGGTCGGCCCCGAGTTCTTCGCCCAGTTCATGGCCGAGGACCCCGGCAGCGAGCCCTTCTTCACCGCCCCCCACGAGGCCTCCAGGCGCCGGTTCGACCTCGCCGGCTACACCCTCCTCCGGCTGGAGCGTGCCGGGATCGACCATCGCCTGGGCCTGTTCACCGACACCTTCACCGACGAGGCACGTTTCTTCAGCAGCCGGCGCACGCGCGTTCGCGGCGACGAGGGCTTCGGCCTGTTGCTGTCGGCGATCGCCCTCATCCCTTAGCCGAAGCGCTAGGCTGTCGCCTTTACGCGCCATTGATGCGCCACAACGCGCCGGGAGGCCTTCGCCCTGACACAAGCCTTTTGACGTGACCCAAAGCGGTATCGACGATCGCGCCGGATCGCCCGCCCGACGCGGCTTCAGCAGCCGCTACTCGCCGAAGCAGGTCCTTGCCGTCCCTGCTACTGAGCGGGGCGGTAGAATGTGCCGACCTGCTCGGCATCGAGGACGAACATGAGGAAGCTCGCCGGCGGGCCTCGGCAAGGGCGCCATGGCATGCTAGCCATTTGGGCATGTTCCATCCGCGCCAGCTCACGCATGCGCTGCTGATCGTCCTGCTCGCCGTCTACACGGCGTTCGCGGCCGGTCCCTTCTTCTGGGTCGCCACCATGTCGGTGCGCACCACGCCCGAGATCCTGGCCGACCCCTATGCCTGGCCCGCGACCTGGCACTTCTGGAAGTTCGGCGAGGCCTGGGTGAACTCGAACTACAACGTCTACTTCCGCAACTCGGTGGCGGTGGTCTTCTCGGCGGTCGCGATCGTCACGGTGATCGGGGCGATGGCCGCGCACGCCCTCGCCCGCTACCGTTTCCGGCTCAACCGGCCGCTCTATTTCCTGCTCTTCACGACCATCATCTTCCCGCCGCAGATCACGATCATCGCGCTGTTCCAGATCCTGGTCGAGTACGGCATGTTCAACAGCCTGATCGGCCTCACGCTCGTCTACGTCGCCTTCCAGCTGCCGATCACGGTCTACATCCTGGAGAGCTTCTTCGCGCGCATCCCGGCGGACCTGTTCGACGCCGCGCGCATGGACGGCTACTCGGAGCTCGAGATCTTCTGGCGCGTGACCATGCCGGTGGCGCTGCCGGCGCTGTCCACCACGATCATCGTCAACACCATCCTGCTCTGGAACGAGTTCCTCTACGCCGTGGTGCTGATCACCGACGAGGCCAAGCGCACGCTGCCGCTGGGCATCCAGAAGTTCATGGGCGACCAGCTGGAGGACGTCGGCATGATCGCGACCGGCCTGATGATCGCCATCGTGCCCGTGGTGCTCATCTACGCCTTCTTCTCCGAGAAGCTGATCCAGGGCATGACCGCCGGCGCGGTGAAGTGATGGCGGTGGTCGTGCTCCAGGAGATCACGAAGGTGTTCGCGGGCGGGCACGAGCCCGCGGTCGACCAGGTGAGTCTCACGGTGGGCGATGGCGAGTTCATGGTCCTGCTCGGCCCCTCGGGCTGCGGCAAGTCGACCACGCTGCGCATGATCGCCGGGCTGGAATCGATCAGCTCGGGCCGGCTCTCGATCGACGGGCGGGGCATGAACGACGTGCCGGCCAAGGACCGGGACATCGCCATGGTGTTCCAGTCCTACGCCCTCTATCCGCACATGAGGGTCCGGGACAACCTGGCCTTCGGCCTGCGCCGGCGCGGCTTCGCCCGGGCGGAGATCGAGAGCCGGGTGCACAAGGTGGCGGCGACGCTCGGCCTTTCGGAGCTGCTCGAGCGCAAGCCCTATGCCCTTTCCGGCGGGCAGCGCCAGCGCGTGGCGCTGGGGCGCGCGATCGTGCGTGATCCCAAGGTCTTCCTGTTCGACGAGCCGCTCTCCAACCTCGATGCGGCGCTGCGCGTGAGCACGCGCGGCGAGCTGATCAAGCTGCATCAGCGGCTCGGCTCGACCATGATCTACGTCACCCACGATCAGGTCGAGGCCATGACCATGGGCACGCGCATCTGCATCATGAACCGCGGCCGCGTGGTGCAGATCGGGCCGCCGCTCGAGGTCTATCGCGAGCCCGCCGATACCTTCGTCGCGAGGTTCCTGGGCAATCCGCCGATGAACCTGCTCGCCATCGGGCTGGAGGCGGCGGACGGCGGGCTGGGTGCCCGCCTCGGGACGACTCTGCTGCCGCTGCCGGGCTTCACACCCGAGAGCCTCGCCCGCCACCACGCCATGGGCGCGATCTTCGGCATCCGGCCCGAGGACCTCTACGAGGTCGCGCCGCCTGGGCTCGAGACGGTGGACCTGCCGGCCCGCGTGGTCGCGGTCGAGCCGCTCGGCGCCGAGACGCTACTCGCGTTCGAGATCGAGGGTGCAGGCGAGGAGCTGACGGCGCGGGTCGGCCGGGACAGCCGCGCGCGCCCCGGCGATCGCGTCCCGATCCGCCTCGATCTGGGCGCGATCCATCTGTTCGATCCGGAAACGACGCGCGCGATCCCCGCAGCGCGCTAGCCAGCGAGGGAGCCCCGATGGCCGAGACCAGGCTCACGATCCGCAGAACCTTCCCGCGGCTGCCGGCCGAGGTCGTCGCCGCCTTCCGCGAGATCCCGACCGGGTGGGCGGTGGACGCGCAGGATCGCCGTGGCGCTCTCGATGTCTCGATCCGGCCCCTGTGCGGCGCGCTGTCGATCGCCGGCACCGCGCTCACCGTGCAGAGCGCCGCGCGCGACAATCTGGCGCCCTATGCCGCGCTGCGCTACGCGCGGCCGGGCGACGTCCTGGTCATTGCGACCGGCGGCTGGCTGGGCGGCTCGGTGGCCGGGGACATCCTGGCCGGGATGGCCAGGAACGCCGGGATCGCCGCCATCGTGACCGACGGCCTGGTGCGCGACATCCAGGGGCTGCGCGAGGTGGGGCTGCCCATCTTCGCGCGCGGGCTCTCGCCCAACTCGCCGGGCAAGACGGGACCCGGCAGCGTGGGGCTGCCGGTCAGCATCGGCGGCGAGGTGATCGAGCCGGGCGACCTCGTGCTCGCCGACGAGGACGGCGTCGTGGTGGTCCAGCGCCGCCAGGCCGAGACCGTGCGGGCCGCGATCGAGGGCATCCGCGCCAAGGAGGCACGCATGGAAGCCGCAGTGCACGCGGGCGCGAAGGCACCGGACTGGCTGGACCGCGTGCTCGAGGGCGACGACGTGCGCTTCCTCGATTAGCCCGACCAGCGGGGCTCCCAGCGCCCTCTTCGCGCGGAACTCACCTCCTCGACCGCCGATTATCACACCGATCCCGGTTCGGTGCGGCGCACAGCCGCGACCTGAGTTGAAGATGATGCTGGCAGCCTGGGGGTGAACAGGATACCCCCGAATTTCCGTGCGGAACTTTCCCCAAGGCTTCCCGTTGAAACGCCGGTTCATCTTGAACTGAGTTGAAAAGCCTCGGTCGGAGCGATGGGTGGCAGGGTACTGATCACGGGTGGCGCCGGATTCATAGGGTCGCACGTCGCGGACGAGCTGCTCGTGCACGGCTATCGGGTCCGGATCCTCGACGCGCTCTCGCCCCAGATCCACGCCGGGTTCGAGAGCTGGCCGGATTACCTCGCCGCCGCGGTGGAGCCGCTCGAAGGTGACGTGCGCGATCCCGACACCGTGCGGCTTGCGCTCCAAGGCGTCGATGCCGTCGTGCACCTCGCCGCCATGGTCGGCGTCGGCCAGAGCATGTACCAGGTGACCGACTATGTCGCCGTAAACGACCTCGGCACCGCCGTCCTGCTGCAGGCCCTGATCGAGCGTCCCGTGGCGCGACTCGTGGTCGCGTCCTCGATGAGCATCTACGGCGAAGGCCTGTATCGCGATTTTGACGGCCGGCTCGTGGACCACGCCGCGCGCAGCCTGACCCAGCTCAAACGCGGCAGGTGGGAAGCGCTGGACGCCGACGGTCGCCCGCTCGAGCCGCTGCCCACGCCGGAAGCGAAGCGGCCGGCGCTCGCCTCGATCTATGCGCTCAGCAAATACGTGCAGGAGCGGATGTGCCTCGTGGTCGGCGAGGCCTACCGGATGCCGACCGTGGCGCTGCGCTTCTTCAACGTGTTCGGCCCCCGCCAGGCACTCTCCAATCCCTACACCGGCGTGCTCGCGATCTTCGCCGCGCGCCTGCTCAACGGGAATTCTCCTCTGATCTTCGAGGACGGCCTGCAGCGCCGCGATTTCGTCGACGTGCGCGACGTCGCGCGCGCCTGCCGGCTCGCGCTGGAGGCCGAGGGCGCGGCGGGGCACGCCATCAACGTCGGCAGCGGGCGCAGCTACACGGTGCGCGAGATCGCGCTGCGCCTGTCGCGTCTCCTCGGCCGGCCAGACATCCAGCCGGAGATCACCGGCCGGTTTCGTGCCGGCGACATCCGCCATTGCTTCGCCGACCTCGCGCTCGCCGGCGAGCTGCTCGGCTACCGGTGCGAGATCGACCTCGACCGCGGCCTCGCCACCCTCGCGGACTGGCTCTCCTCACAGATCGCCGTCGACAACGTCGATCAGGCGACGCAGGAACTCGCCGTGCGCGGGCTGGTGGCGTGACCAAGGGCCGCATCGGCGCCGTTGACCGCGCGCGACACCTCGAGGCTCCGGCCCTCGGCCGTTCGCGGCCGCGGGCCGTGATCACCGGCGGCGCCGGCTTCGTCGGCGCCAATCTGGCGGACCGGCTCGCGCGTGAAGGCCAGGACGTCCTGATCTACGACAGCCTCTGCCGGCCCGGGGTGGAGACGAACGCGGCCTGGCTCAAGGAGCGGCACGGCGATCGCATCGCGGTCGAGATCGCGGACGTGCGCGACGCCTATACCCTGCGGGATGCCGTGCGCCGGGCCACACGCCTGTTCCACCTCTCGGCCCAGGTGGCGGTGACCACGAGCCTGCTCGATCCGGCCCTCGACTTCGAGGTTAATGCCCGGGGCACATTGAACCTCCTCGAGGCGCTACGATCGCTCCGAGAATCGCCGCCGCTCGTGTTCTCCTCGACCAACAAGGTCTACGGCAGGCTCCTCGGCATGGAGTTCGATGAGCGCGGGCTGGCCTACGTGCCGCAGCGGCCCGAGATCGAGGCGTTCGGCATCGGCGAGGAGCAGCCTTTGGACTTCTGCAGCCCGTACGGCTGCTCCAAGGGCAGCGCCGATCAGTACGTGCTCGATTATGCGCGGCTCTTCGGCCTGCCCGCGACCGTGTTCCGCATGAGCTGCATCTACGGGCCGCGCCAGCTCGGCACCGAGGACCAGGGCTGGGTCGCGCATTTCCTCCGCCAGGTGCAGGCACGCCAGCCGATCACGATCTACGGCGACGGCAAGCAGGTGCGCGACCTGCTGTTCGTGGACGATCTGATCGAGGCCATGCTGCTGGCGCAGACGCACATGGCCGATCTGCAAGCCCAGGCCTTCAACATCGGCGGCGGGCCGAGCAATGCCGTGAGCCTCCTGGAGGTTCTGGAGCTGATCGGCCGTATCGACGGCCGATCGCCGGCGGTCGAGTTCGGCCCGTGGCGAGCGGGCGATCAGGTCTGGTACGTCTCGGACATCCGCAGGTTCGGCGCCGCGACCGGCTGGGTGCCGCGCGTGGACGTAAGGAGCGGCATCGATCGCCTCTGGCGCTGGCTGCAGTCCCAGACCGCCCCTCGGCTCCAACCGGCCAAAGGAGCGGCGGCATGAGATTCGCTCTCGTCAACCCGAGGTGGACTTTCGAGGGCAGTATCTATTTCGGCTGTCGGGAGCCCCATCTGCCGCTCGAGTACGGTTACGCCAAGGCCATGCTCGAGCAGGCGAGTCACCGCGCCGTCATCATCGACGGCCAGCTGTTCGATCTCGATCTGGCCGAGATCACCGCCCGCATCGAGGCCTTCGAGCCCGATTTCACCGTGCTGACGACCGCGCCGAGCTATCTGTTCTGGCGCTGCGCACCGCCGGAGCTGCGCGTGCCGCAGGAGCTCGCGGACGCGATCCGCCACGCGGCCGGAAAGCTCGTGGTGGTGGGTCCGCACGCCTCGACCACGCCCTGCGCAACGCTCGCCAAGCTGCGGGCGGACGTGGCGGTGATGGGCGAGTGCGAGGAGCTCCTGCCGCGGCTCGCCCTCGAGCCCTGGCCCGAGATTCCCTCGATCGCGTTCGCGGACGGCGATCGGGTGCGCGTGCAGGGCGGCCCCCACGCTTCCAGGTTCGTCGATGTGCCGCCGCTACGCTGGCCGGAGTCCTGGATCGCCCGGCACATGCACCACCACCACCGCTTCGATGCCGCGCCCAC
The DNA here is from genome assembly GCA_964644915.1 of uncultured Geminicoccaceae bacterium. GTDB lineage: Bacteria > Pseudomonadota > Alphaproteobacteria > Geminicoccales > Geminicoccaceae > CAZXYL01. Next base: position 7,228 of record CAZXYL010000600.1, on the reverse strand, counting down.
TGGGCCGGGCGCCGAGGTCGAGACCTCGCGCGGCTGCCCGTACCACTGCTCTTTCTGCGCCAAGGAGAGCTTCCGCGACACGTACCGCCGGCGCGCGCTGCCGCTCGTACTGGACGAGATCGACCGGCTGATCGGGCAGGGCGTGGAATACATCTACTTCATCGATGAGATCTTCCTGCCCAACCGCCCGCTGCTCGAAGCGCTGGTGCAGCGCCCGGTGCGCTTCGGCGTGCAGACCCGGATCGATCTCTGGAAGCCCGAGATGCTGGAGCTCCTGGGCAAGGCGGGCTGCGTCTCGATCGAGGCTGGCGTCGAGAGCATCACGCCCGAGGGGCGCGCCGCCCTGGACAAGGACTGCCGCGTCTCCACCGACGACCTCTCGGAGCGGCTGCTGTTCGCGCGCCATCACGTGCCGTTCGTCCAGGCGAACATGATCAAGACCGCCGCGGACCGTGCCGACGAGGTGTTGGCGTGGGTCGAGCAGCTGCGCGCGCACGGCGTCTGGGCGAACGAGCCCGTGCCGCTGTTCCCCTATCCTGGCTCGCCCGATTACCGCAAGCTCTGGGGCCTGCCCGACGAGCGCGCCTGGGAGCGGGCGCACGCGCACTACCTCGAGCAGTTCGACCGGTTCAGCGACCTGCAGGACGAGCGGCCGCGCCCGCTCGCCGAGCTCGAACGGACCTGCCGGTGCTGAGGCGTCACGACATGCCCGCGCGCGTGCTGATGACCACCGACACCATCGGTGGGCTGTGGTCCTACGCGCTCGACCTTGCCGGCGGCCTCGCCCAGTCCGGGACCCGGACCGTGCTCGCGACGTTGGGGCGCCGGCTCACGGACGGACAGCGCGCCGACGCGGCTGCCGTGCCTGGGTTGATCCTGGAGGAGAGCGATTTTCGGCTCGAGTGGATGCCGGAGGTGGGCGAGGATGTCTCCTGGTCGGGCGACTGGCTGCTCGAGCTGGAGCGCCGGCATTGCCCAGACATCGTCCATGTGAACGGCTACGCGCACGCCGCCCTGCCGTGGCAGGCGCCCTGCGTCGCGGTGGCCCATTCCTGCGTCCTGTCCTGGTGGCGCGCGGTGCATGGCGAGGCCGCGCCCGCCGAGTGGAGCAGTTATGCCCGGGCGGTGGCGGATGGCCTGCGCGCGGCGCAGGTCGTGGTGGCGCCCACCGCAGCCTACCTCAGCATGCTCGAGCAGCTCTACGGGCCGCTGCCGCACGGCCGCGTGGTCCACAACGGCTGCGATCCCGCGCTGTTCGAAGTCGGGCGCAAGCGCGACATCGTGTTCAGCGCCGGCCGGGTCTGGGACGAAGCCAAGAACGTTGCCGCCCTCGAGCAGGTCGCCGCGCGCCTGCCCTGGCCGGTGATCGTGGCCGGCGACTGGCGGCGGCCGGACGGTGTGGGCGAGCCGCCGGCGCACCTCCTCTGCCTCAACGCACTGGAGCGCCAGCAGGTGCGCGGCTGGCTGACGCAGGCCGCGATCTTCGCTTTGCCGGCGCGCTACGAGCCCTTCGGCCTCGCGGTGCTCGAGGCGGCGCTCTCGGGTTGCGCTCTGGTGCTGGGCGACATCCCGACCCTGCGCGAGCTGTGGACCGGGGCCGCGGTCTTCGTGCGCCCGGATGATCACGCGGCGCTGCAGGCCGCGGTCGAGGAGCTGATCGAGACGCCGGCGCTGCGCGAATCGCTCGCCCGGGCGGCTCGGGCGCGGGCGCTCCGCTACAGCCTCGAGCGGACCGTCGAGGGCTATCGGCAGGTTTATCTCGAGGCCCTGCAGCCGCGCCCGAATTTCGCGCACCCGCCGGCGCACGCCCCGGGCGATCCCCTTCCGCCTCCCTCTCAGACGGCCGCGGAATGAGGCTGGCCGTGCGCTTTGTCCTTTTCCTCCACTCCCTCGTCTCGGACTGGAACCACGGCAACGCGCATTTCCTGCGCGGCGTGGTGCGCGACCTGCAAGGGCGCGGGCACGAGGTGCGCGTCTTTGAGCCGAGGGAGGGGTGGAGCCGCGCCAACCTGGTGGCCGAGCAGGGCGAGGAGGCGCTCGAGCGGTTTGCGCGCACGGTCCCCGACCTTCGCTCGACCGAGTACGACCTGGACACCCTGGATCTCGACGCCGCGCTGGACGGCGCCGACGTCGTCCTGGTGCACGAGTGGAACGAGCCGGAACTGGTCGCTCGCATCGCTCGGCACCGCGCGCAGGGCGGCCGCTACCTGCTGCTGTTCCACGACACGCACCATCGCGCCTTCAGCGCAGAGGCCGGCATTGGCGGCTACGATCTCGACGGCTTCGACGGGGTGCTCGCGTTCGGTGAGGCGGTGCGCGAGATCTACCTGCGCCGGGGCTGGGCGCGCCGCGTGTGGACCTGGCACGAGGCGGCCGACACGACCGTGTTCCGTCCGCTGCCGGGCCAGCCGGTCGAGGGCGACCTGGTCTGGGTCGGCAACTGGGGCGACGACGAGCGGACGGCGGAGCTGCACGCGTTCCTGCTCGACCCGGTGCGCCGGCTGGGGCTGGCCGCTTGCGTCTACGGGGTTCGCTATCCGGAGGCAGCCAGGCGCGCACTCGCGCAGGCCGGCCTCTCCTTCGGCGGCTGGCTGCCCAATGCCGAGGTGCCCGACGTCTTCGCCCGGTTCAAGGCGACCGTGCACATCCCCCGGCGACCCTACGTCAAGGGGCTGCCCGGCATCCCCACGATCCGCGTCTTCGAGGCCCTCGCCTGCGGCATCCCCCTGATCTGCGCGCCCTGGCAGGACGTGGAGGGCCTGTTTCGGGCGGGGCAGGATTTCCTCGTGGTGCGGGACGGCGAAGAGATGAGCCGGGCGCTGCGCAGGGTGCTCGCCGAGCCCGACCTCGCCGCCGAGCTGGCGCGGAGCGGCCTCGAGACCATCCGCAGCCGGCATACCTGCGCGCACCGGGTCGACCAGCTGCTCGCGATCTGCCGCTCCATCGGCGCGGGCAGCATCCTTTCCGGCACGGCAGGAGCAGCCTGATGCGGATTGCGTTCTTCGGCTCCAGCCTCGTCTCGGCGTACTGGAACGGCGCTGCCACCTACTATCGCGGCCTGATCCGGGCGCTCGCGGCGCGTGGCCACCAGGTCACGTTCTACGAGCCGGACGCATTCGAGCGGCAGCAGCACCGCGACATGGCGGACCCCGAATGGGCGCGCGTGGTGGTCTTCCCGGCCGACGACATCGGGGTGTTCCGGGCGCTCGAGGATGCGCGCGGCGCGGATGTGATCGTCAAGGCGAGCGGCGTCGGCGTCTATGACGCGGAGCTCGAGGCGGGGGTGCTGGACCTGCGCCGGCCGGGGGCGGCCGTGATCTTCTGGGACGTTGACGCGCCGGCGACGCTGGAGCGGATGCGCGACGATGCCGACGACCGGCTGCGCCCGCTCGTGCCGCGCTACGATCTCATCCTCACCTACGGCGGCGGCGAGCCGGTGGTGCGCGAGTACATGGCGTTCGGCGCCCGGGCCTGCGTGCCGGTCTATAACGCGCTGGATGTCACGACGCACTATCCGGTGCCGCCCGAGCCGCGCTTTGCGGCCGATCTGACCTTCATCGGCAACCGGCTGCCGGACCGCGAGGCGCGGGTCGAGGAATTCTTCTTAGCACCGGCCGCGGCGCTGCCGGACCGGCGCTTCCTGCTCGGCGGCAACGGCTGGGCGGACAAGCCGATGCCCGCGAACGTCCGCTACCTGGGGCACGTCTATACCGCCGATCACAATGCCATCAACGCCTCGGCCCGGGCGGTGCTCAACATCAACCGCGCGAGCATGGCCCGCTACGGTTTCTCGCCGCCGACCCGCATCTTCGAGGCGGCAGGTGCCGGCGCCTGCATCATCACCGACGCCTGGACCGGGATCGAGCTGTTCCTCGAGCCCGAGGTGGAGGTGCTGCTTGCCCGCGATGGCGCCGAGGCCACGGATCGCATCGGCGCGCTCCACGAGCGCCGCGCGCGCGCCATCGGGCAGGCGGCACTGGCGCGCATCCGCGCCGAGCACAGCTACGATCACCGGGCGGCACAGGTCGAGGCGCTGCTCGCCGGCGAGCGGGTCCGACCGGCAAGAGTGGCGATATGAGCGCATCGGCCGGTCGCCTCTCCATCGTCATCCTGGGCCTCTCGATCACCTCCGCATGGGGCAACGGCCACGCCACGACCTACCGCGCCCTGGTTCGCGCGCTCGCCCGGCGCGGCCACGAGGTCCTGTTCCTCGAGCGCGACATGCCGTGGTACGCAGCACACCGCGACCTGCCACGGCCCCCCTATGGCCGCACCCTTCTTTATCGGAGCGTGGGCGAGCTGCAGACCACCTTCGCGCGCGCGGTCAGGCAGGCGGACCTCGTGATCGTGGGCTCGTTCGTGCCCGAAGGCGTGGCGGTAGGCGAATGGGTGGTCGGAGCGGCACGCGGGGTCACCGCGTTCTACGACATCGACACCCCGGTCACGCTCGCCAAGCTCGCCCGCGGCGACGAGGAGTACCTGTCGGCCGGCCTGATCCCGCGCTACGACCTCTACCTCTCGTTCACGGGCGGGCCGACGCTGCAGCGTCTGGAGCGCAACTACGGCGCCAGGGCCGCCCGAGCCCTTTACTGCGCCGTCGATCCCGAGCTCTATCGGCCGCAGGTCAAGCGTTGCGAATTCGATCTCGGCTACGTCGGCACCTACAGCGCCGACCGGCAGCCCAAGCTCGATGCGCTGCTGGTGGCGCCCGCCCGCACCTGTCCCGGGAGGCGCTTCGCCGTGGCAGGGCCGCAGTATCCGGCGGACCTCTCCTGGCCCGAGAACGTCGAGCGGATCGAGTATCTCGAGCCCGGGGCGCATCAGGGGTTCTACGGGGCGCAGCGCTTCACGCTCAATCTGACCCGCGCCGACATGGTCGCGGCCGGCTGGTCGCCGTCGGTGCGGCTGTTCGAGGCGGCCGCCTGCGGCACGCCGATCATCAGCGACTGGTGGCCCGGGCTGGAGGAGTTCTTCCGCCCCGGCGAGGATATCCTCATCGCGCGCTCGACGGAGGAGTTGCTCCGCTGCCTGGAGCAGACATCCGAGGTCGAGCGCCGGGCGCTGGGCGCGGCGGCCCGACGCAAGGTGCTGGCGCGGCACACCGCGGCGCACCGGGCCGAGGAGATCGAGGCCGCCGTCGCTGACGCCAGAGCACGAAGCTCGGAGGACAGCCGGCTGCGCCGGGTGAGCGCGATCGGCGCATAGGACCCCGTGCGGGCGCCCGTGAAACGGAAGTGACGGATCTGAGGATCGGCCGGGCGAGCAACGTCGAGGTGACCGAACCCTCGCCGCCTCAGCCACGGCAGTAGCGTCGGCGCGCGGCTTGTGTAGATCCGCCCAGTCACTTATATGAAAGGCATCGCGGCCGTCTCATCCGGCCGCCTTTTTCTTGCCGCCCGCCCCATGGATCTGCGCAACATCGCCATCATCGCCCACGTCGACCACGGCAAGACGACCCTGGTCGATCGCCTGCTGCAGCAGAGCGGCACCTTCCGCGCCAACCAGCAGGTCGCGGAGCGCGCGCTCGATTCGGGCGACCTCGAGCGCGAGCGCGGCATCACCATCCTCGCCAAGTGCACCTCGGTGGTCTGGCGCGACACCCGGATCAACATCGTCGACACGCCGGGCCACGCCGATTTCGGCGGCGAGGTCGAGCGCATCCTCTCGATGGTCGACGGTGTGCTGCTGCTGGTGGACGCCGCCGAGGGCCCGATGCCGCAGACCAAGTTCGTGCTCGGCAAGGCGCTCAGACTCGGCCTGCGCCCGATCGTCGTCATCAACAAGGTCGACCGCGCCGACCAGCGCGCGCACGCGGTGCACGACGAGGTGTTCGACCTGTTCGCGGCGCTCGGCGCGTCCGAGGAGCAGCTGGACTTCCCGACGCTCTTCGCCTCGGCGCGCGAGGGCTGGGCGACCGAGGACCCGGACGGCGCCCGCGAGGTCGGGATGGCGCCGCTGTTCGAGCTCGTCCGCCGTCACGTCGCGCCGCCTCGGGTCGTGGCCGACGGCCCGTTCGTCATGCTGGCGACGACGCTGGAGCGCGACCCGCACCTCGGCCGTCTGCTCACGGGACGGATTGAATCGGGGCAGGTCCGGCACAACACGACGATCAAGGCGCTCGGGCGCGACGGCGCCTCGATCGAGCAGACGCGGGTGACGAAGATCCTGGCCTTCCGCGGCCTGGAGCGGGTCGGGCTCGAGGAGGCGGGTGCCGGCGATATCGTGGCGCTCGCGGGCTTCGATCGGGCGACGGTCGCGGATACCCTCTGCGATCTCGAGGTCGAGGCGGCGCTCCCGGCGCAGCCGATCGACCCGCCGATTCTCGCCATGACCTTCTCGATCAACGATTCACCCCTCGCCGGCCAGGAGGGGACCAAGGTGACCTCGCGCCTGATCCGCGAGCGGCTGCGGCGCGAGGCCGAGGGCAATGTCGCGATCCGCATCAGCGAGGCTCCGGGCAAGGACGCCTTCGACGTCGCCGGGCGGGGCGAATTGCAGCTCGCGGTCCTGATCGAGACCATGCGCCGCGAGGGCTTCGAGCTTTCGGTCGGCCGGCCGCGCGTGCTGCTCAGGGCCGACCCGGAGACCGGCCAGATGCAGGAGCCGATCGAGGAAGTGGTGGTCGACGTCGACGAGGAGTTCACGGGGCCGGTGGTCGAGAAGCTCTCGCGACGCAAGGCGGAGCTGATCGAGATGCGGCCGGCCGGAAGCGGCAAGCAGCGCCTCGTCTTCCACGCGCCCTCGCGCGCGTTGATCGGCTACCACGGCGAGTTCCTCACCGATACCCGCGGCACCGGTGTGATCAATCGCCTCTTCCACGGCTACGCGCCGCATCGTGGTGCCATCGAGTCCCGCCGCGCCGGCGTCCTGGTCTCGCTCGAGCAGGGCCAGGCCGTGCCCTACGCGCTCTGGAACCTCGAGGACCGGGGCGTCCTGTTCATCGGGCCGGGCGAGAAGGTCTACCCGGGCATGATCGTCGGCGAGCACAGCCGCCCGAACGATCTCGACGTCAACCCGCTCAAGACCAAGCAGCTCACCAACATCCGCGCCGCGGGCCGGGACGACAACGTGCTGCTCACCCCGCCGAGCGTGCTGACGCTCGAGCAGGCGCTCGCCTATATCGCCGACGACGAGCTGGTCGAGGTGACGCCGCTCTCGATCCGGCTGCGCAAGCGCCAGCTCGACCCCAACGAGCGCCGCAAGGAAGCCAGGCGCGCCGCGGTCGCCT
>CAZXYL010000599.1:0-1817 GCA_964644915.1 uncultured Geminicoccaceae bacterium | reverse complement strand
GCAGGTACGCGAGCGGCGGGATCGGCCGGTAGAACTCGATCGGCGGGTCGAAGATGCCGCGCAGCACGCGGTTGACCCCCATGCCGATGCCGATCGGGATCGCGGTCACGCAGGCGAGCGCGAAGGCGCCGAACACCCGATACAAGCTCCAGAGCGTATGCTCGAGCAGGGTCGAGCCGCCGAAGCCGCGGGTCGCGACGTCGATGAACTGCTCCAGCACGGCCGCGGGCGAGGGCAGGAACAGGGGCCGGACCCAGCCCTGCGCGGTGACGAACCACCAGGCGCCGAACAGGACCAGGACGGTGATCACACTGATCGCGGCGCTGCGGCCCTGACCGGGCGCGCCATAGGACTCGCCGGGCGCCGCCGGCTGAGCCGCGAAGCGCCGGGCGAGCCAGCCCTTCGCAGGTACCGGCCGGGCGATCTCGCCGCTTCTCACCGCCATGGCGCCCTCACGCCGCCCTCTGGTGGATGATGTTCAGAACCTCTTCACGGATCCGGATGAAGTCGGCGTCGGACTTCACCGCGCGCGCATCGCGCGACCGGAAGAAGCGCTCGCAGAAATCCAGATCGAAGCGATGCGTGATCCGGCCCGGGCGCGGCGACATGACCACGAGGTGGGTGGCCATGAACAGCGCCTCCTCAACGCTGTGCGTGATGAAGAAGACCATCTTCCTGGTCTTGCGCCAGACGTCGAGGATGAGCTCCTGCATGGTCTCGCGGGTCAGCGCGTCGAGGGCGCCGAGCGGCTCGTCCATGAGCAGCATGGCGGGATCGCTGGTGAGCGCGCGGGCGAGCCCGACCCGCTGCTGCATGCCGCCGGACAGATCGTACACCGGCGCCCGCACGAACTCCTCAAGGCCCACGAGCTCCAGGTTGCGCAGCGCGATCTCGCGCCGCCGTGCCTTGGCCACGCCCTGCAGCCGCAGGCCGAACTCGACGTTCTCGAGCACGTTCAGCCAGGGCATGAGCGCATGCTTCTGGAACACGACGCCCCGATCGGCGCCGGGGCCGGTCACCGGATGGCCGTTGAGGATGGCCCGGCCGCCGGTCGGCTGCAGGAACCCCGCGAGCACGTTGAGAAGCGTGGTCTTGCCGCAGCCGGAGGCGCCCAGCGCGACGACGAAGTCGCCCTCGCGGATGTCCAGATCGATGTGCGAGAGCGCCTCGACCGGGGCGCTGCCCCGGCCCGGATAGACGACCGAGAGATCTCGGACCTCGAGCATCAGCCGATCCGGGCGCGGCGCGGGCGCACGGCGGGCACCACCGCGCCCCGAGCCCAGCTGGGCCGCCCGAGACCCGCGGCGGGCGGGAGAGTGTCATGCCCGGGCTTGGCCTGGGCATTCACTCTACGATGCAGCACTCTGACCCGATCAGTGGATCGCCGGGTCGAGACTGCGGCAGGCGGGAGAGTGTCATGCCCGAACTCGACCCGGGCATTGGTTCTCCTATGCCGGACTCCGACCGGATCAGTTGGTCCCACGCAACTCCGGTCGAGCGCGCGCGCTGGACACCCAATGCCAACGGGGCGCGTCCTCACGACCAAAACCGCCCATCGAGACCGGCCCCGACTGAGACCGGCGCGGTTGAGACCAACCCGACTGAGACCGGCCCCCGACTGAAACCGGTACAATTGAGACCAGCCCGACCGAAACCGGTGCGACGTCAACGTCTCGTTAACCTCTTCCCGGCATACTTCATCCATGCCGCAGGCTAGGGTGGGAGTCCGTGCCGGCCCCATCTGGAGCCGGCGCGCGGATTCCCACCATCGCATGCCAGCGGCAGGATGGAGGAAAGAGGTCAACCTTAGGTTAACC
>CAZXYL010000598.1:0-2266 GCA_964644915.1 uncultured Geminicoccaceae bacterium | reverse complement strand
TGGCCGAACCGGACCCCGACGGGGAGCTGGTGAGCATCGACTGCGAGACGACCAGCCTGAACGTGAAGCAGGCCGACCTGCTCGCCATCGCTGCGATCAGGATTCAGGGCACGCGCATCCTGACGCGCGAGCGTCTCGAGGTGGTCGTGCGGCCGGACCGGATCGCGGGCGCGCAGGGGGTCCTCATCCATCAGCTTCGGCCGGTCGACGTCGCACGCGGCCTGCCGACCAGCCAAGCGATCGACCGGTTCCTGCGATTCATCGGCGGCCGCCCGCTGGTCGGCTACTACCTCGAGTTCGACGTCGCGATCCTCAACAAGTATGTGCGGCCGCGGCTCGGCGTGGCTCTGCCGAACCGACGGATCGAGATCTCGACGCTCTACTACGAGGCCAAGCAAAAGCGCTTGCCGCCCGGCAGCAACATCGACCTCCGCTTCTCCACCATCCGCGAAGACCTCAATCTGCCGGAGCTGGCCGAGCACGACGCGTTCAACGACGCGATGATGACGGCGATGATGTACCTGCGCCTGACCGGACCCAGGGCAGGACTGGGTTAGGTGGCGAGCGCGCCTTCGAGGGCGGTGCGCGCCACTGCCAGCTCGAGCCGCAGCGCCTCGGCCGCAAGACGCTCCATCTCGAGGCGGAGTTCCGCGCCGAGCCCGTCTCTGCCATGCGCAGCGAGCGCGCGGCCCCTGGCGAGGAAGAAGTCGGCCCACGGCAGCGGCTCGGGCTTGGTGTACTCCTCGAGCGCCCGCGCGTAGGCTTCCGCCCGCTGCCAGTCGCCGAGGCTCGCGGCCGCATCCATGGCATCTGGATAGAAGCGCAGGTGGTTGTGCCCGACGCAGCCGGCCGCCACCATGCGATCGCCCTCGTCGAGCAGACGCCGCCGTTCCGCCCGCTCGTCGACGGCAAGGGCAAGCGCGCCGACGACGCTCGGGCCGTGGAACCCGGGACCGGTCTCGAGCACGACCTCGAGCCCCTCGCGCAGGATTTCCTCCGCCTCCGCGCGCCGCCCCTGGGCGAGCGCGATCTTGCCCAGATGGAGGAAGCAGGGCTGGGCGAAGCGGGCGGCGCCAAGACGCCGCACGAGTGCGAGCGCGAGATCGATCTGCGCCTTCGCCTCCTCGTGCCGCGCCATCTCATAGAGGCCGAAGAACGCGGCGAGCCTGGCATTGAGCTCGGCCCGCGCGTGCCCGACCCGGGCGGCCGCCTCGGCCGCGGCGAGGGCATCGCGCACGGCCACGCCCTGCGGGCGGAAGTAGAGCTCCGTGTGGCCGAACATGCTGAAGTTCGCGACCTCGATCCGGCCGAGCCCGTGGGTGCGGCAGAGCTCGACGCAGCGCGCGAAGCGCTCGTGCGCCGTGATCATCCGTCCCCGCATGTATTCGGCATCGCCGAGCCCGCCGAGCGCGGCCGCCTCGAGTTCGAACGAGCCGGCGGCGCGCGCCAGCTCCAGGCTCTCCTGATGGTGCCTGAGACAGCCTTCGATGTCGCCCTTGGGAAAGCAGAGATTGCCGCGCAGGAAGTGCGCCTGCGCCAGCTCCGCGGTCAGCCCGGCCGTGCCGGCGGCCGCTTCGGCCCGAGCCAGATCCGCAAAGGCGCCCTCGAGATCGTCGGTCACCCGCTTGACGCCGGCGAGGCCGAGCCAGGCGCGGCAGCGGGCCGGATCGCTCGAGGTGGCGCCGAGCGCGGCCTCGAACGCGGCCTTCGCGTCGCTCATCAGCCCCAGGTCGTGCAGGATCTCGCCCTTGAGGCAGGTGAGCGCGAACACGTCGTCGGCGTCGCTCGCAAGGGCAAGGCCCCGCGCCACCAGCGCCAGCGCCCGCTCGTAGCGATACCCCGTCGCCTGCTGCCCGGCCGCGCGCAGGTATGCTCGCGGCGCGGCCGGATCCTGCGCCCGGTCCAGGTGCTCGGCCTGCAGCACGGAATCGTGGCCGGCGAACCAGCGCGCAGCCCGCCCGTGCAGCTCAAGGCGGCGGCCGCTCAGCAGGGAATCGTAGAGAGCGTCGCGGATCAGGGCGTGCGCGAACAGGAAATCCTCGCCTTGCGGCCGCACCAGAAAGTGGGCGACGAGCGGCTCGAAGTCGTACGGCCGCCCGTCCATCAGATGAGCGAGCGCCGCGCGGCCGAAGCGCTGGCCGAGGACGGAGGCCGCCTGGAGCGCCTGCTTGTCGGCCGGCGCCAGCCGGTCCACGCGCGCCTGGACCAGGCTCTGGATCGAACCCGGCACGCCCTCTTCCAGGCTCTCCTCGGCAGGGCGCAGCAG
>CAZXYL010000597.1:0-1905 GCA_964644915.1 uncultured Geminicoccaceae bacterium | reverse complement strand
GTCCGGGCTTCGCAGGAGCTCGCCGGGTCTCAGCACGCGCACCGGCAACTGGTCGCGGCGCGCCAGCAGATGGTCGTCCTGCGTGATCAGCACGCTTCCAGTGGCGGCCGCGAGGGCCGCGAACTTGCGATCCTCCGGGTCCTCGATCGCGCCGAACGGCGCCAGGTCGAGCTCGTCCGGGTGCTCCCACTCCGGCCGGAACAACGAGGCGAAGCGCTGCCAGTCGAGCGGCGGAATGCGGCGCAGCACCCGTTCCGTCTCGCGGCGCGTCGTCCGGTGCCAGATCATCCGGGCGCGTCCCTGCCGGATCGCCTCGATCACGCCCGCCGATGCGCTCTTCGGCTCGAACCCCGCCGCCACGAAGACATTGGTGTCGAGGACCACTCTCGGCTCGTTCATCCGACCTCCGGCCAGGGCGTGGCCACCAGCGTGATGGGTCTTCGCCTGGCGCACGCATCCGGGTAGCATTGGCCGTGCGGCAACGCACGGACCGTCATCACGTCCGACGATCTTCGCGGGGGGAGGCGTGCTGCGCAAGCTGCTGAGGACCGCTGGAGTGGGCGTCGCGGCGTTGGCGCTCGCGATTGCGGTGGCCGTCGTCTGGCAGCTTGCGCGCGATCCGTTTGCCGCCCTGCCCCGGGTCGAGAGCGAGGCGCGCCCGCAGACCGTGGGGCGTGAACGCACCGATGGACGGGAATGGCGCCGCGTGCAGCTGGAGCTCGAGGGGCACCGCCACGTGGAGCTCCAGATCAGCCTGCCCGACCCGCTGCCCCCGCAGCCCCTGCCGGTGGTCTTCGTGCTCGGCGGCCTCAACACCGGCGCGCAGAGCGTCCGCCACCTGCCCGACGCCGGCGGCAACGTGCTCGTCGGCTACGACTGGCCGGTTCCGCGCCGCGTGCCGCGCGACATGACCGCGCTGCGGGTGCTGCCGGAGACCCTGCGCCGCCTCCTCCGCGTGCCGGGCGAGGTCGCCGTGGCGCTGCGCTGGATCGCGGGCCAGCCCTGGGCCGACCGCGACCGGGTCACGTTGGTGGGCCTGTCGCTGGGCGCGCTCGCCGCGCCCGCGGCACAGCGCGTCGCCGCGGCGGAAGGCGTGGCGATCAACTGGACGGTGCTCGGCTACGGCGGCGCGCCCCTGGGCGTGCTGCTCGCGCATCATCCGAGGCTGCGCTCCGGCTGGTTCCGGCCGCTGCTGCATGCCGGCGCCGCGCTCCTGTTGCGGCCGCTGGAGCCGGCGCACCATCTGCCGCATCTGGAGGGGATGTTCTTCGTCCTGGGCGCCACCGAGGACACGCTCATCCCCGAGCACGCGGCGCGGCGCTTCGCGGCGCTCACTCCCGAGCCCAAGACGGTGGACTGGATCGAGGGCACGCACGTGGGCGTCGGCGGCGATCAGGACGCGCTGCTGGCCAGGGTCATCGACCGGACCGTCCGGTGGCTGCGCGAGCAGGATGCGGTGGCCGCGACCGGTTCGAAGGCCTGAGCGGATCGGCGAGGAGCCGGCCCCCCCTGAGGGGCAGCCATTCCCGGCCGGGAACCCGTCGCTGACCCCTGCGTTGCGTTCCCACACCTGCGGTCGTGTTTCTCGCACGGCGCGGACGGTGTCGGGGAGGTTCCAGGCAATCGGCATCGCTGGCAGATCGTGAGCGAGACGACCTCCCGGCGATCCTGGGCAGCCTCGGCGGCGCAGACGCGGGGGGATCCGGGGATCGCCCCGGTGAATGGCGCCGTGGCGCGGCTCGACCGGCGGGCGGAGCGCGCCCGGACGGACCACCCACTCGCGCCGGGGTCCGGATGAATGAGCGCGTCTTCGGCCTCGCCTGGTCGGGCGCCCTGACCGAGGCGCGCGTCGTGGCGCTGCTGGCGGCGCTGCCCGCGGGCCTCTCCGAGATCTATTTCCACCCG
>CAZXYL010000596.1:0-3527 GCA_964644915.1 uncultured Geminicoccaceae bacterium | reverse complement strand
CGGCCAGCTGCGCCAGCTCCTTGACCGGGGCGAGCCGATCGAGGCGCGCCATCAGCGAATCGTGCAGCGAGGAGGGAATTGCGAGCTCCGGCAGCGGGCCGTCGAGGGCGTAGCGGTCGCCGGCATCCCTGAGCAGCCCCGATTCCAGAATGGTCTTGGTCAGCTCCTCGACGAACAAGGGCACGCCGTCGGTGCGCGCGACGATCTGCTCCAGCACGTTCCAGGGCAGAGCCTTGCCCGCGACGTGCTCGGCGAGGGCGGCCGCCTGGCGAGGCCCGAGGCGAGTGAGCGGGAGCGCGGTGACGTGCGCAAGGTCCAGCCAGGGCGGCTGGAAGTCCGGCCGGAAGACGAGCACGAGCAGGATGCGCAGACGCTCGACGCCGGCGACGACGCGATGGAGCAGCTCGAGCGAGGAGGGGTCCATCCACTGCATGTCGTCGACGATCACCAGCACGGGCTGGCGCTCGGCGAGCCCGAGCAGCTGCTCGGTGAGAATGTCGAAGGCCTTGGCCTTGCGCTGCTGCGGCGTGAGGTCCGGCAGCGCTCCGGGGTCGTCCACGGGGATGGAGAGCAGGGGTGCGAGGACCGCCACCGCCTCCTGCACGCGCGTCGTCGCCTGCCCGAGCAGCGCCTTGAGCTTGTCGAGCTTGAGCTCGGGCGGGTCGGTGCGCTGGATGCCCGCACCGCGCTCGAGCTGCTCGAGCACGGGATGCAGCGCGCTGTTGACATAGAAGGGCGAGCAGAACATGCGCACCGTCACCTGGGGCTCGTCGCGCAGGGAATCGCGAAGCGACTGGGCGATGCGCGATTTGCCGACGCCGGGCTCCCCGGACAGGAGCACCACCTGCCCTTCGCCCTGTTTGGCGCGCTGCCAGCGGCGGAGCAGGAGGTCGAGCTCCTCGGCGCGCCCGACCAGGGGCGTGAGCCCGGCGGTCTGCCGCGCCGCGAAGCGTCCTTCGGTGGCGCTCACGCCCAGCACCTGCCAGGCGCGGATCGGCTCGGCGAAGCCTTTGATCGCATGCTCACCGCCATCGGCGAACTCGAAGCTGCCCTGCACCAGGCGATAGGTGCTGCTACCGACCACGACCGTGCCGGGCTGCGCCAGCGCCTGCAGGCGGGCGGCGAGATTGGGCGTCTCGCCCACGACCAAATGGCGGTCCTCCACACCCTCGCTGATCAGATCACCGACCACCACCAGGCCGGTGGCGATGCCGACCCGCGCCTGGAGCGCGACTTCCGGCCGCGGCCGCAGGCCGCCCACGGCGTCGGCCAGCTGCAGCCCCGCGCGGACCGCGCGTTCGGCGGCATCCTCGTGCGCCTTGGGATAGCCGAAGCAGGCGAGCGCGCCGTCGCCCATGAACCTGGCGACGTAGCCCTCGAAGCCGCCGATCACGCGCGCGAGGCAATCGTGGTAGGCGCGCATGACGTCGCGCAGGTCCTCCGGATCGAGCCGCGCGGAGAGCTCGGTCGACCCCACCAGATCGCAAAACAGGACCGTGAGCTGCCGACGCTCGGCAACGGCACTCTCCGCGTTCCGGCCCGGATCGCCTCGTCCGAAGCGTGCGCGGATCGCCTTGAGCAGCCGCTTGCGATGGCCGAGCGACAGGCCCAGGCCGACGAGATCCTGCTCGGTCAGCTCGGCAAGGACGTCCTCGTCGATGTCGTGCTCGGCGAAGAGCTCGGCGTACCGACCGAGCCCCAGCTCTTCCAGCCAGGCTTGGATCCCGGCCACGGCTACCCTCCCAGCACACGCGGCGCGCTCGGGGCGCGACCCGTTACCGCACAGCTTACCCCCGGTTGTCGTCCGCAGCTATGCCCCAGCTCACAGGCCGGCACGGGCGCCTCGTCTGCCTGCCCTGCCCGGCCGGGTGCTGATCGACAAGCGTTGCGCGGCCACGCGGGCCCGGTCTAATCGGCCGCGTCGGCCGTGGGCGCGCTCGGCGTCGCGCTGAGGACCTCCTTGTGCTCGGCGTAGAACCGCTTGCCCGCTTCGTAGCCGACATCATAGAGCGTCTTGAGGTTGCTGTACGACCAGTCCAGCACCTTCGGCCAGTGCTTCTCCGGGATGTCGAACTCGATCTTCAACAGATCGATGCCCCATTCGTGATTATATTTGTATTTGAACAGCTCGACGTCGTCCTTCGCGATCTCGACCAAGGGAATCATGATCGACTGGACCCAGGCATCGTACAGATTGCGCGGCGGGCGGATGATCTGCTTGCTCGAGAGGACGTCGAAGATGACGGCGCGTTGGAGCGGCTCCAGGGCGGCGAGCTTGTGTGTTCTGGTCTCGCCCGCCCGCTCGCGTCGCAGCCGCTCGGCACGATACTTGAGCAGCCCCTCGAAGCACAAGGTGTCGAGGGCCGAGCCCTCGATATAGGCTTTGCCGTCGAGCATGAACGGCGGGTAGATCAGTGGAAACGCCAGCGCGGCGCGAAAGTGCGCCGGCGTGATCTGCTCTTTGGTAAAGATCTCCATCTGACTGTCGGTGACGTTATAGGCGTTCATGTAGAACTCGGCCGGAAATTGCTTCAGCTTGTCGAAGTCGACGATCTCGTCGATCCAGGGCGCGTGATCGCACAGGCCGAGGCTCGACATGCCGAGATCTGAGGGGCACCAGGTGGCACACCAGAGCGCCATCCAGTCGGCGAACAGCCGGCCGCCCGGCAGGTCGCTCAGGTTCGGGCGCGGCAGCGTCAGCAGATGCTGGCGATAGAGCCCGGCCAGCAGTCCGGGTTTGTGGAAGACCTTGAAGTTGACGGGCAGCAGCCCGTAGAGCAGATCGTCGACGCCCATCTCGCGCGTGTCGGCGAGCGCCTCGCGCCGGCTCTTGCCCTTCGCGGCGGCGTAGAGCAGGCCGATCACCATGCCCGCCCCGGCGGTCGAGACCGCGTCGAACCGCACGCCCTCCTCGTCGAGCGCGACCAGCGCGCCCGATTGCAGCGTCAGGGTCGGCGCGCCCCCGCCGAGCAGCAGTGCCGTGGCCATCTTTCCCTCCCGTTCGTTGCTTTGCGTCGCGTGGCGGCACAGCTTTGCCCGGCTTCGCGCGGGCGACTTGTGTCGCAGCTCACACCTCCCGTCACCCAATTTGCCTGGACCGCCGCGCGGTGCTATGGACGCGGCTCGATCGGATGAGGTGGGTGCGGGACGGCCGTGCGGGAGATTCTGGAGCAACTCGACGCCAAGCGCGAGGCCGCACGCCTGGGCGGCGGGCCGAAGCGCATCGCCGCGCAGCACAAGCGCGGCAAGCTCAGCGCCCGCGAGCGGCTGCAGCTCCTGCTGGATGCGGACTCCTTCGAGGAGATCGACACCTTCGTCGAGCACCGCTGCACCGAGTTCGGCATGGACCGGCAGCGGATTCCGGGCGACGGCGTGGTCACCGGCTCGGGCACGATCAACGGGCGCCTCGTGTTCGTGTTCAGCCAGGACTTCACGGTCTTCGGCGGCTCGCTCTCGGAGGCGCACGCCGAGAAGATCTGCAAGGTCATGGACCACGCCATGAAGGTCGGCGCGCCGGTGATCGGCAT
>CAZXYL010000595.1:0-2834 GCA_964644915.1 uncultured Geminicoccaceae bacterium | reverse complement strand
GGAACTCCGCTAGAGTTCCGCAGCGACCGACGGTAGGGAGGCGAGGCGTGCTGATCATCCCGTTCGAGGCGATCGAGGAGCGGGCCCGCGAGCGGGTCGGCGGCGCGCAGGCCCTGGTCTCGCGTCTGCCGGTGCCGAAGTCTCCGGACGAGCTGCGCGCGACGCCGGACGACCGCTACCTCTCGCTCATGTCCCTGCGCATCTTCCGCGCCGGCCTGAAGCACAGCGTGGTGGATGACAAGTGGGGCGCCTTCGAGGAGGTGTTCGGCGGCTTCGAGCCCAGGAGCGTCGTCGCCATGTCCGACGAGGAGCTCGACAGGCTGCTGCGGGACACGCGGCTGATCCGTCACGGCGGTAAGATGCGGGCGGTGCGCGACAACGCCGCCGCCATGCTCAAGATCGCCGAAGAGCAGGGCGGCATGGGGGCCTATCTCGCCGACTGGCCGCGCGACGACGTGGTGGGCCTGTGGGACGACCTCGGCCGGCGCTTTTCGCAGCTCGGCGGCAAGTCCGCGCCCTACTTCCTGCGCATGGCCGGCAGGGACACCTTTGTCCTGACCGATGCGGTCGTCCGCGGGCTGAACCACTGGGATGCGTTCGAAGGCACGCCCAAGGGCAAGGCGGACCGGCGCAAGGTGCAGGACGTGTTCAACGAATGGCGCCGAGCCTCGTCGCGCCACTTGTGCCAGATCAGCCAGATCCTGGCGCTCTCGGTCGATTGATCAGAGGCCCAGGAGGCCGAAGAAGCCGCTCGCGACCCGGTGCTGGATCGAGTGCAGGCGGGCGAGCTGCTCGAGGTCCGGGGCGTAGCCGCCGCCGAGCACGCCCGCGACCGGGATGCCACGCCGGACGCACGCCTCGAGCACCAGGCGCTCGCGCCGGACCAGCCCGTCCGCGGAGAGCGCGAGCCGTCCGAGCCGGTCCTGCGCGTGCGGATCGACCCCGGCGTTGAAGAACACGAGGTGCGGGCGGAACTCCTCGAGCAGCCCGCCGAGATGGTCCGCGAGCCGCCGCAGATAGGTCTCGTCCTCGAGGCCGGCCTCGAGCGCCAGGTCCAGATCGCTCGTCCGCTTGCGCAGCGGGAAGTTGGTCCGGCAGTGCATCGAGAAGGTGAAGACGCGCGGCTCGTGCTCGAACATCGCCGCCGTGCCATCGCCCTGGTGCACATCCAGATCGACCACCAAGGCGCGCTCGATGGCACCTTCCGCGAGCAGCACGCGGGCCGCCACGGCGACGTCGTTGAAGATGCAGAAGCCCGAGCCGTGGCCCGGAAACGCGTGGTGGCTGCCGCCCGCGGTGTTGCAGGCGATGCCGTGCTCCAGGGCGAGGCGCGCGGTCAGCACCGTGCCGCCGCTGGCCGCGCGCGAGCGCCGCGCCACGTCGGGGGTGATCGGCAGGCCGATCCGGCGCACCGCCGCGACGTCCAGCGTCTGGTTCAGGACACCGTCGACGTAAGTGGGCTCGTGCGCGAGCTCGATCCACGCGCGCGGGGCGAGCTCCGGCACGCGCACCTGCTCGGGCGCCACCACGCCGTCCTCGAGCAGCAGCGCCATCACCCGGCCGAACTTGCCCATGGGGAAGCGGTGCCCCTTGGGCATGGGCGCCACATAGGCGGGATGGTGAACGACCGGCAGCGACATGGCCGAAGATCTAGCTTAGCTAGGCCGATGAGGGCTAGCGGAACGAGCAAGCCTCGATCTCACGCCTAGTGGAATGTTCGTGGACCTGGCGGGAGTTTCCCGATCGGCGCTAACTCTCCCACCCTCTGAGCACCCGCATCGCCCGGAGAGTCACCCACCGCGAGGGCTTGCCCTGCCCGTCGTCGACCTCGAACCACACCCGCCCTGTCGGGCTCCAGTCGAGGGGCCAGGTGCCGTCCTCCAAGCGTCTGGAACGAACGTGGTCGATAGCCTCGCCGAGTCGCGGATCGGGATCGGCGCCGGTAAGTATCGCGGAGAAGCGGAAATAGTCGAGCGCACGCAAGACGTCGTAGTGCCAACGGTTCGGGTGCAGGAAGTACAGAAATCGCTCGTCTGCCGGCTCACCCGTGCTGAGACGGCGGAAGAGGTTGCGCTCCAGGAAATACTCCTCGCCCGACTTGCGCGCCTCTTGGGATTCAGGCGTGCCCCCGGTGGCTCTCTCGTACTCCAGGAGCCCTTCCAGCACGTTGATCGTGCTGGCGAATGACGAGCGGACCGAGCCGTTGATCCTCTCACAGTTCCAGCCGCCGTCGCCCTGACGCTCGCCTACCAGCCTGTCGACAATGGACGAGACGTCGGCCCCGAAATAGGCGCCGTCGGCAACGGTCCGGCCGTTGATGCACTCCTCGACTTCGCCCTCCCAGTAGGGCTGGCCGCCCTCATCCCAACGTGAGTTGGCGCCGATCAATTCGACAGTTCGTTTGGCCCGGTCCGACGAGGGATCGAGACCAAACTCCCGGAGCTGCGACAACGAAAAGGTCGTGGCCGTCCACGGCTGACCGGGCTCCGGCCACTCGCGAGGGTCGAAATCGCTTGGGAAAAAGGCGCCACCCGCCCATTGCCCGTCCTCGTCCTGGTAAGAGAGAAGCCTGGCTCCCCAGCCCTCGGTCTCCACTTTGGCCCGCTCCGCCGTCCACTCCGACTCCGGGGCGTCGAGCAGGTCGCGCATCACCTGCCACCGGATCGATGAGTCGGAGTTGAGAAGCCAGTCGATCACCGAGCCAGAGTCAGTCATGCGGGCGAGCCTATCAGCAGGTCGGGGTCGATAGCTTGCTTATGATCACTTCTACTGATCTGCACTAGCCCGATGCACTGGTGAGAAATCCGGGCTAGCAGCGCCGATCCTGCCGGGCG
>CAZXYL010000594.1:0-1600 GCA_964644915.1 uncultured Geminicoccaceae bacterium | reverse complement strand
TGATCCGGCCGTGGTGCACGTTGAGCCCGGCCAGAAGGTGCGGGTTGTCCAGACAGGCCTGGCGGTAGCCCTTCTCGGCCAGCGCCAGGACGTAGGGCAGGGTCGCGTTGTTGAGCGCGAAGGTCGAGGTGTTGGCGACCGCGCCCGGCATGTTGGCGACGCAGTAGTGCACGATGCCGTCGACCACGTAGGTGGGCTCGTCGTGGGTCGTGGGCCTCGAGGTCTCGGTGCAGCCGCCCTGGTCGATCGCGACGTCCGCGATCACCGAGCCGCGCTTCATGAGCGAGAGATGGCTGCGCTTGATCAGCTTGGGCGCGGCGGCCCCCGGGATCAGGGTCGCGCCGACCACGAGGTCGGCGTCGCGCAGCTCGGCCTCCAGGGTCACGACGGTCGAATAGCGCGTGGTGAGCTGCGCGCCGAACCGATCGTCGAGCTCCTCGATGCGGCGCAGCGATTTTTCCAGGACGACCACGCGCGCGCCCATGCCGAGCGCCACCCGCGCAGCGTTGGCGCCGACCACGCCGCCCCCGATCACGACGACCTTCCCGGGCGGCACCCCGGGCACGCCCGAGAGCAGCACGCCCGAGCCGCCCTGCGCCTTCTCGAGCGCATGGGCGCCGGCCTGGATCGACATGCGCCCGGCGACCGCGCTCATCGGCGCCAGCAGCGGCAGGCCGCCGCGGGCGTCGGTGACGGTCTCGTAGGCGATCGCGACGCAGCCCGACGCGAGGAGGTCCTTCGCCTGGTCGGGATCGGGCGCCAGATGCAGATAGGTGAACAGGATCTGGCCCTCGCGCAGCCGGGCGCGCTCCGGGGCCAGGGGCTCCTTGACCTTGACGATCATCTCGGCGCGCGCGAACACCTCATCCGCGCTCGCCGCGATCTCGGCGCCGGCCGCCTCGTAGACCGCATCGGTCTGGCCGATCGCCTCGCCCGCCCCGGTCTCGACGATCACCTTGTGCCCGTGCTCGACCAGCTCGCGCACCGAGCCCGCGGTCAGCCCGACCCGATACTCGTGGACCTTGATCTCCTTCGGCACGCCGATCAGCATGGGGCCCTCCACCGCGTCCATGAGCCGTGAGCGCCAATCTGACGCAACTCGCCGTGCGCGTCGACCGGGCATCGTGGCAGAGCAGGCGTCGGTCCCGGCGCGTCGCGGACAGAACGCCCCTGCCCTTCTCCGGAACGCTAGCGCGTGGGGACCGGCACTTCGCCCCGGTAGTCGTAGAAGCCGCGCTTGGCCTTGCGGCCGAGCCAGCCGGCCTCGACGTACTTCACCAGCAGCGGGCACGGGCGGTACTTGGAATCGGCGAGGCCCTCGTAGAGCACCTGCATGACCGCGAGGCAGGTGTCGAGGCCGATGAAGTCGGCGAGCTCGAGCGGCCCCCTCGGGTGGTTGGCGCCGAGCTTCATCGCGGTGTCGATCGACTCGACGTTGCCCACGCCCTCGTAGAGCGTGTAGACCGCCTCGTTGATCATCGGCAAAAGGATGCGGTTGACGATGAAGGCGGGGAAGTCCTCGGCCGTGACCGGCGTCTTGCCGAGCCGGTGCGCGATCCCCCGGATCGTCTGGTAGGTCTCCTCGTCGGTCGCGATGCCG
>CAZXYL010000593.1:0-8756 GCA_964644915.1 uncultured Geminicoccaceae bacterium | reverse complement strand
GCACGCCCAGGCCGATCGAGCGGTGCGGCCGCTCCGCCAGCTCGACGGTGACCGGCAGCTCGTCCTCCTCCGTCACCGTCGTCCCGGGCCGCACCCGCACGCTGCTGAACAGGCCCGTCTCGAAGAGGGAGGTGCGCGCGTCGGCGAGCCGTTCCGGCGTGACCAGCTCGCCTTCCTCCCAGGGCAGACGGCGCCTGACATACCTTTCGGCGACGTCGTCGAGGCCCGTGACCTCGACCGGCCCGAACCGGGCGCGCGGCCCCGGATCGATGCGGAAGGTCAGCTCCATCGTGCGCGTGTCGTGGTCCACGATCGCCCGCCGCTCGGCCAGCCGGGCGAGCGGGTAGCCTTGGGCCTGGACCAGGCGGAGCAGCTCCTGCTCCGCATCGAGGATCTCCTGCGCGTCGGCGCCCCGGCCGATCTCGATCCCGATCTCCGCAAGGCTCGGCAGCCGGAGCTCGGGAGCAGGTGTCACCAGCTCGATGTCGACCTGGCCGATGCGATACACCGGGCCCCGCGAGACCCCGAACACGACCTGGAGCGGCTCGGCATCGGTATCGATCGTGAAGTCGGCGTCGGCGGCGTAGTAGCCGCGCGAGCGCAGCGCCTGCTCCATGCGTGCCACGTCGTCCGCGGCCCGCCGGCGCAGCCGGGCGAGGCTGGCCGGCGGCCGCTCGACGAGGCGCAGGGTCTCGGAAATCTGCTCGAGCAGCTCCTGCTGGCCTTCGGTCAGATCGCCGGTGATCTGCACCTGGTACTCGACCGTGGGCGGCGCGATCTCCTCCGCGGGCTCGGCGGGTGCGGGTTGGGGGGCCTGCTCCTGGCTGCCGGTCAGGCCGGGCACGCCCAACAGGCCGAGCAGGCAGCCGGCGAGGAGCGCGCGCCGGACGCCGCGCCACTCAGCCGCCACGCGTCCGCGCCAGGAAGGGCTCCGGCGTCGCCTCGCCAAGCTTGCTCTTGGGGTCCTCCCCCGCGGCCTCCACGTAGCCTTCCAGCGCCACCCTGGCGGGGGCCGCGCTACCCCGCTTGTCGGCGCCGAAATAGACCGTCTGGTGGGGGTAGGGGATCTCGATGCCGAGCTCGTCGAAACGGTTCTTGATCCGACGCCGGAACTCGCGCCCGACTTCCCACTGCTTGAGAGGCCTGGTCTTGAACCGCACCTTGATGATCACCGCCGAGTCCGCGAAGGCGTCGACGCCCAGGACCTCCAAGGGTTCCAGGATCAGACGCCGGAAGTACGGGTCCCGGTTCATCTCGTCGCCCAGATCGCGCAGGACCTGGATCACCTGGTCGACGCTCTCGCGATAGGCGACGCCCAGATCGAGCATCGCGTAGGAGAAATCCTTGGTCAGGTTCTTCACCGTGTCGATGGCGCTGTAGGGGATCGTGTGCACGCTCCCGGTCAGATCCCTGAGCGCCACCGTGCGCATGCTCATCTCCTCGACCACGCCCGCCCGCCCGGCCACCTCGACCACGTCGCCGACGCGGATGGTATCGCCCAGCAGCACGAACAGCCCGGTGATGATGTCCTGCACGAGCTTTTGCGAGCCGAAGCCGATCGCGAGCCCGATCACGCCGGCGCCGGCGAGCAGCGGCGCGATGTCGAGGCCGAGCTCCGAGAGGATCATGAAGAGCGCGATCATGCTCAGGAACACGAGCAGAACGTTGCGCGTGATGTTGAGCAGCGTGCGCGTGCGGTTGCTGAGCTTGAGGTTGCCCTCGGCATCCTTGTCGCTGATCGAGCGCTCGATCATCAGGCTGATCAGCTCCCAGATGGCGAGCGTGAACACGATGATCACCACCACGGTCAGCATATGCCCGAGCAGGACGTTGCCGGCATCGGAGAACAGCCAGCGCAGTGTCCCGAACCCCCAGACCTCCAGCAGAGCGAGCGACGCGGCGACGACGACGAGCGCGCGCGCGAGCGCGCCGACCATCGGCAGATAGCGGTTGACCCGTCGATCGAGACGCGGCAGCAGCCCGGCGGCAGCGTCGCGCGCCTCGACCTCGAGCTGGGCCTCCTCCTGCGGCCGGAAGATCTGGTCGACCAGGCGCCAGAGCAGCCAGCCGGCGGCCACCACCAGCAGGCTGCCGATGGTCGCCTCGATCAGGACCTGGAAGCCGCCCGGGATCCTGAGCGCCCATACCAGGTAGGTGAACGCGACGTAGACCACCGCCAGGACATGCCAGAGGCTGCCGAGCGTCGCCCATGGCAGGCGCCGCAGCGCCGGGCTGCGGCCCTCCTCGCCCAAGGACGCGATCGCCTCGGCGACCGGATCGCGCGCCCGTACGATCATGGTGATCGCCATGACCGTCACGACGAAGAACAGGATGTGCAGCAAGAAGCCGTGCAGCGCCCAGGGCAGGCCGAGGTGACGCGCCGCCTCGAGCGCGAAGTAGCCGTAGGCCGCGGTGGCCGCCAGCCGCCGCAGCCAGCGCGTGGCGTAGCTCGCGGCGGCATCGTTGATGGGCAGCAGGCGCACGCGCGGGTGCTTGGCCGCGAGCAGCACCCGCAGCACGGCCACCGCCGAGCGCACGATGATCACCGCGTTGATCAGCGGCACCACGACCCGACGCGCGAGCTCGCCCAGATCGAACGCCGCAAGGCTCGCGTAGGCCGCCAGCGTGAAGGCGGCGACCGGCAGCAGCTCGACCACCAGCCACAGGGCGGTGCGGAAGAAGCGCTCCACCACGCCGTCGGATTCCGGATGCGTGAGACCCTGCCGGGCACCGCGCAGCGCGAACCGCACCGCCAGATGCACGAGCGTGCCGATGCCGAGCACGAGCGCGACCCGAAAGCCCACCCCGAGCCAGACCTCGCGCGTGCGGGGGTCCATGAGCTGCGCCTCGAGCCAGCGGATCAGCTCGGGCACCTCGTCGACGCTGCGGACGATCGATCGGGTGACCTGACGCACGACGGCGGTGCGATCGGTGATCTCGCCGAGCAGCTGGCCGACGACGTCATCGGCGGTGACCTCGTCCTCGGGCGCCGCCTCGGCCCGCACCGCCAGCAGGGCCTCCAGATCCGCGAGCAGCGCTTCCCGCCGCCCGGGATCGCGCAGGGTCTGGATCAGATCCTGGATCCGCTCGTCCGTGACCTCGGTCACCGGTGCCGCGGGCTCTTCCTGGGGCGCTGGCGGAGGCGTCTGGGCCACCGCAGCGCCGCTGCCGATCAGCAGCACGGCGAGCGTGCACGCGAAGCGCGAGGTCCGGTCGAGCAATCCAGTCACGGCACCGAGGTCCGGTTGCGCGCTCGCCAATACGGGCTCGACCGCCGACTGTAAAGCCGCAAGAGCGAGCCGGCGCGCCGCCGACCCGGTATTCCGCCAAGGAGCTGCGGCGCGCGCGCCCGCGCTCGCTAGTCCGCGGCCGGGGCCCTCGCTTGCCGCGCATGCAGGATCTGCTCCCAGTGCCACGCGGTCCGGACGATCAGCTCCAGATCGTCGAGACGCGGCTGCCACCCCAGCACCTCGCGGATGCGCGCGTTCGCGGCCACCAGGCGGGGCGGATCGCCGGGCCGGCGCTGCCCGATGTGGATCGGGAAGTCGACCCCGGTCACCCGCCGTACCGCGTCGACCACCTCGCGCACGCTGTAGCCGTGGCCGTAGCCGCAGTTCAGGACCGTCGACTCGCCGCCGCGCAGCAGGTACTGCAGGCCTTCGAGATGCGCCCGGGCCAGGTCCTCGACGTGGATGTAGTCGCGCACGCAGGTGCCGTCCGGGGTCGGGTAATCGGTGCCGTTGATGCTGATCCTGTCGCGCAGGCCCAGCGCGGTCTCGCAGGCGACCTTGATCAGATGCGAGTTGTCGGGCGTCGCCTCGCCGATGCGGCCTTCCGGATCGGCGCCGGCGACATTGAAGTAGCGCAGGACGACGTAGCGCGGGCCGGCGGCGCGCCCGATGTCCACGAGCATGCGCTCGGCCATCATCTTGGACGCGCCGTAAGGATTGATCGGGGCGAGCGGCGTCGTCTCGTCGATCAGCTCGACCTCGGGCTCGCCGTAGACCGCGGCGGTGGACGAGAAGACCAGGGCCTGCACGCCGTAGCGCGCGGTCAGCGCGAACAGGTTGAGGGCGTTCGCGACGTTGTTGGCATAGTACCTGGCCGGCTCGCGCACGGATTCGCCGACCCAGATGTGAGCGGCGAAGTGCAGCACCGCCGCGAAGCGCCGCTCCGCGAACAGCGCCTCCAGCCGGCCGCGATCGGTGAGGTCGCCGACCACCAGCTCGGCGCCGAGGACCGCCCAAGGGTGGCCGGTCGACAGGTTATCGTAGACCACGACGTCATGGCCGGCCTCTGCCAGTTGGCGCACCACGTGGCTGCCGATGTAGCCGGCGCCGCCGGTGACCAGAACACGCAGACTCTCGGGCGACATGGATGCGCTCACTCCCTTGGTGCGGCGGACCGCGGCTGCGGCGCCGGAAGACGGCCGATCACGGCGCGTCGGCCGCGCTCGCGGTGCTCAGGAACCGGTACGAGCCCTCCTCCAGCACCAGGCAGGTCAGACAACCGGTCCAGCACGCGCCGGTATCGATACCGATCCGGTTGCTGCGCACGATCGGCTCCGACTCGACCGTATGCCCGTGCACCACGACCTTGCCGAAATCATGGTTCGAGCTGAGGAAAGGTTCCCGGATCCAGAGCAGATCCTCCGCCGCCTGATGCTCGAGCGGCACGCCCGGGCGCACGCCAGCGTGCACGAACAGATAATCGCCGGTCTCGAAGCTGAGCTCCAGATCGCGCAGGAACTCCACATGGTCCCGCGGCAATCTGGCGCGGAGCGCGGCCTGCAGCTTCTCGTAGTAGCTCGCCTCGCTGGCCGGGGCGCCCAGGCGCACGCCATAGCTGTGCAGCGTCACGTCACCGCCGTAGCGCAGCCAGGTCGGCCCGACCTGCGCGTCGACCAGGAAGCTCAAGAGCCATGCGTCGTGGTTGCCGAGCAGGTGTACCGTCTCGAACCCCGGCATCGGCTCGTCGATCAGAAGGTCGATCACCTGCCGGCTCTCCAGCCCGCGATCGACGTAGTCGCCCATGTAGACCACGATCCGGTCCGTCCCCGGCGTGAGCTGGGCGGCGTCCCCGAGCACGAGCTGGTGCATCGCGGCGAGCAGATCCGCCCGGCCGTGGATATCGCCGATCGCATAGACGCACACACCAGGCGGCACGCGTGCCGGGTGCCCGTCGGTCATCGGTTCATGGGCCCCGAGGTGGGCCGCGCGTCGAAACAGGGACCGCAGCAAGGCTTCGTTTCGTTCCAACTCCTCCTGGCGGCTGAGCGGGGAGCCCTCCCGCCGCTCGGCGTACCCCGACCGCCAGTCGATGTTTGGGCCAGATCGCTAACGCGACAGTATTGTCAGGCGCCGCCAGTTGAGCTAGAACTTAACTGGTTGTTGCAGGCTGTTGCAGAGTCACGACTTTTCGGACGCTTGCAGGTCTAACATGGGTGCAGTTGCCGGCTCGTTAACTGTAGGCGCGATGGTCGGCGCTGCCAACCTCGCCCACACACGGCGGGCGGCGGCGGGGTCCGGCAGGCGGGCGGCTGGCCTTGCCTTTGCCGCAGCCGCGGTTATAACGCGCCGGTGGCTCGCCACAAGCACGCAGCACAAACCATCAACTCGTGGAGGAGACGCCCGGTGAGTGCACGACGATCGGTTCGCATGCTGGCTCTCGCCGTTTCGGCAGGGGCGTTGTCCGCGCCCGGGCTCGCGCAGGCCCAGGAGCCCTCGCCGAACGTCCCGGTCACGGAGCGCCCGCGCCCCGAGTTCGACCCGCTCGGCATCCGCGCCGGCGGCTTTCTGGTCTTCCCCAGCATCACGGTCTCCGAGACCTTCGACGACAACGTGTTCGCCACCCCGGACGATGAGGAGAGCGACTTCATCACCCTGATCCAGCCTCGGGTCCGGGTGACGTCCAACTTCCCCCGGCACGCGCTCGGCCTTACCCTCGGCAGCGATGTGGCGTTCTACGCCAGCGAGTCGGACGAGAATTATCAGGACTTCTTCCTCAGCGGTGACGGGCGTCTCGACATCACCCGCGAATCCGCCCTGCGCGCCTCGACCACCGTCGGCCGCTTCCACCAGGGCCGCGACGATCCCGAGGATGTCGCCACCGACGAGATCAGCACGTTCTTCCGCTACGGTGGGGAGGTCAGCTTCGAGCAGCTGTTCAACCGGCTGAACTATCGGCTCACCGGGGCCATCGACCGGGTCGACTTCGAAGAATCGTTCGACAGGGACCTCGACCGCACCGAGTACGACGCGCTGGCCCGCGTGGGCTTTTTCGTCTCGCCGCGCTTCAACACCTTCGTCGAGGGCCGCTACAACCTCGAGGATCGTGACGTCGAGCCGGGCGACCTGGTCAACGGGGCGCCGGTCCTGTTCGATCGCGACTCCCACGGCTGGGAGGCGCGCGTCGGCACCGAGGTCGACATCACCGCCGTCCTGTTCGGGGAGGCGTTCGTCGGCTATCGGCAGCAGTACTTCGACGACGACGCGTTCGACGATGAGGACGGCATCTCCTTCGGCGCCAATCTGACCTGGAATCCGACGCTGCTGACGACGCTGAGGCTGACCGGCGGCGCCGATTTCGTGCCGACCCGGGTTGCCGACGCGTCCTCGAACTTCCGTAGCGCGATCGCGCTGCGGGTCGACCACGAGCTCCTGCGCAACCTCCTGGTCGGGGGCACCGTCGGCTACGTTCGCGACGACTTCAGCGAGATCGATCGGGTCGATGACACGATCAATGCCGGCGCCAGCATCACCTACATCCTGAACCGGAACCTTGCGGTCGAGGGCGCGTATCTGTTCACCGATCGCAGCTCGGATTTCGACCCCGAGGAGTTCACGCGCAACCGCATCACGCTCAGCCTGACGGCGCGGCTCTGACCGCCCGCGGCAAATTTGACCGGTGCGCGCGCGATGGGATATTCACGGAGCGTTCACCGAGCGGCACTAGGCTTAACGGCCGGACAGCATGGATGGCGTCGGGCTCGGCGAAGGCTGGCCGGGTCCCCTTGTTTTGGGAGTAGCAGACGATGGCCTGGATTCGCCACGCCTGTCTGATCGCGGCACTGATCGCAACCGGCGCCGTGACCGCCTGCTCGTCCTCACCCAGCCAGGTCGCGCCGCCCGCACCCGGCGTCGCGGCCGCCGGCGGGACGATGACCCCCGCCGCGGCGCCCGCGGGGACCGGCGGAGAAGCCGTGGACGTCGCCGGGTACACCTTGGGTCCGGGCGACGAGATCAGGGTGACGGTGTTCCGGCACGAAGACCTGTCGGGCGAGTTCGAGCTCGACGGCCAGGGCACGTTCGCCATGCCTCTGGTCGGCGAGATGGACGCCAATCAGCTGACCTCGCGCCAGCTCGAGGATCGGATCGAGGGCCTGCTGAGCGAGCAGGGCTACCTCGTCAGCCCGCAGGTCAGCGTGGAGGTTCTGAACTACCGGCCCTTCTACATCATCGGTGAGGTCCGCAACCCCGGCAGCTATCCCTATGTGAGCGGCATGACCGTCATCAACGCGGTGGCCCTCGCCGGCGGATACACCTATCGCGCCTCCGAGGGCGGCGTCACGATCACCCGCGGCGGCTCGAACGGCACCGAACTCGCGACCCGGCCCGAGTCGGAAGTGCTGCCGGGCGACATCATCCGCGTGCCGGAGCGCTTCTTCTAGGCCGGAGGCGCGGGCGCGGGCTGATGCCCGAGCTCGTACCCGCACGGCCGCGGGCCGCCTGGCCGGAGCGGTTGCGCAGGGGGCTGCGCGCAGGCGCGGTCTACCGCGATCCGCGGGTGATCGCGATCTTCTTCCTCGGCTTCTCGAGCGGCCTGCCGCTCATGCTCGTGCTGGCGACGTTGACCGCCTGGCTGAACAGCGCGGGCGTGAGCAAGGCCATGATCGGCCTGTTCGCCTACGCGCTCGCCCCCTACACGCTGAAGTTCGTCTGGGCGCCGATCATGGACCGGGTGCCCCTGCCGGTGCTGACCCGGCTGTTCGGCCGCCGGCGCGGCTGGCTCCTCCTGACCCAGGTCGGCCTGATCCTCGCCATCCTCGGGCTCGCGGCCACCGATCCGGCGACCAACCTCAAGGCGACCGCGGTCATGGCGCTCCTGGTCGCCTTCATGTCGGCGAGCCAGGACATCGTGATCGACGCCTACCGCATCGAGATCCTCGAGGAGGAGAAGCTCGGCGCGGGTGCTGCCGTGGTCGTGCTCGGCTACCGCATCGCGATGTGGGTGACCACCACCGGCGCGCT
This sequence comes from uncultured Geminicoccaceae bacterium, assembly GCA_964644915.1. GTDB lineage: Bacteria > Pseudomonadota > Alphaproteobacteria > Geminicoccales > Geminicoccaceae > CAZXYL01. The sequence continues at coordinate 507 of CAZXYL010000593.1, read as the reverse complement.
CGCGATCGCCTACTTCTGGGGCTATCCCGCGGCCTATACGGCCATGGCCTGCCTGGTCCTGGTCGGGATCGTCACCGTGCTGCTCAACCCCGAGCCCGCGGGCTCGACCACCGCAGCGCCCAGGGGCGAGCACAAGGCGTTGGCCTGGATCAGGGAGGTGGTGATCGAGCCGTTCCGCGATTTCCTCGCGCGCAACGGGCTGACGACCGCGCTCGTGATCCTGGCCTTCATCTCGCTCTACAAGGCGAGCGACGTCCTGATCGCGCAGATGGCGTTCCCGTTCTACCTGGACGTCGGCTTCAACGAGCTCGAGATCGGCTGGGTGTCGGGCACCTTCGGCCTGTTCTGCACCTTCGGCGGCAGCTTCCTCATGGGTGCCATCATCTACCGGTTCGGCATCATCCCGAGCCTGTTCGTCGCCGGCCTCCTGCAGATGAGCTCGAACCTCATGTTCGCGCTCCAGGCCTGGGTCGGCGCCGATCTGGCGCTGTTCCACGTCACCATGTT
>CAZXYL010000592.1:0-1938 GCA_964644915.1 uncultured Geminicoccaceae bacterium | reverse complement strand
CGCCGTGCCCTCGCGCTCGCTCGAGACCATGACCTTCTGATCCGGTCGAAGGGCCGCAAGCAGCGATGCGAACAGCCGGTTGCCGGCGAGGCCGCCGTCGACGATGACCTGGCCCTCGGATTGCAGGAGGTCGAGGTCGACGCTGGTCATCAGCGCCACGTAGAGGCTGGCGAGCGCCGCCCGCGCGCGCGGCGTGCCCGGCCGCGGCCCTTCGATCCGCCCCTTGCCGCCGGTGCCAGGGAAGGGCCCGCCGGCGTCGGTGAACGAAGGCAGCGCGAGCGTCCCCCGCGCCACCAGGAGAGCGACGTCCGCCACCTCCGGCTCGGTGCGCAGGCCGTCCTCGCCGGCGATCCTCGCGTACTCCCGCCCGCCCATGAAGCGCGCGCAGGCGACCGACCGGCCCTCGAGATCGGTGTTCGAGACGGTATCCCGCAGGGGGGCCAGCTCGTCGAGCGGCAGCCCGGGGTTGAAGGTGATCAGCCAGGTGCCGGTCGAGATCAGGGTGAAGCCCTGGACGCCGGCCGCGAGGTAGCGGGCGAAGTTCGCGTTGCTGTCGTGGATGCCGCAGAGCACCGGCGTATCGGCCGGCAGATCGCATTTCGCGACCACGTCCGGTTTCAGCGTGCCGAGCACGGACCAGGCCGGCTGAATGGACGGGAACTTGTCGACCCAGCCCTCGCGCACCGCGAGCGAGGAGAACGCGCTCGCGCGCGGGTCCCAGAGCTGGGTCTGGGCGCCGAGCGAGGTGATCTCGCAGGCCGGAACGCCCGTGAGGCCCCAGGCCCAGTACTGCGCGAACGGCAGGATCCAGCGCGCGCGGGCGAACTCGGAGGGAAAGGCGCGGCTCTGCCAGAAGAGCTGGCGCGCGAGCGTGAGCCCACCCGGGTTGATGGGGCAGCAGCACTCCTCGAACCAGGGCGCCACCTCGTCGTAGGCGATCGCGACCGCGGCCGGCGGGTCGGTCTCGTAGTCCATGATCGGCAGGACGAGCTCCTGCTCGTCGACCAGCGCTGCGGTCGAGCCGTAGGCGGTGGGCACGATCGCCTGGATCGCCCAGCGCTCGCCCACGTCCGCCAGCGCCGCCATCAGCCAGCGCCAGACGTGGTCGACATCGCAGGAGGGGTAGGGCTCGCCGGTGCGGACCTCGTTCGGCGCCTGGCGGCTGGACAGGATCGTCCCGCTCGGCGCGATCGCGAGCAGCTTGACGTTGGTCTTGCCGACGTCGAGGACGGCTATGGCTTCCGGTTTCTCTGCGGCGCCCGACATGCCCGCGGGTGTTAGGGGCTCAGGGCCGAAGGTGCAAGAGGTGGAATGAGCCCAGAACAACCAACCGGGCCCGCGAGGAGCCGGGCCGCGTATCGCTCCAGCTCATCGAGGCCGCTGGCTGGCACGTTCGAGGCCCGATGCTAGATTGCGCTGCACGAGGTCGACGGCAGGGTCAGAGGAATGGCGGAAGAAACGATCGGCGTCCGCATTGCCAGCGAGACGAAGGCGGTGCTCGACGCTATCGCTGCGCAGGCAAATCGCGACCTGAGTGTTGTGATCGGCGAGGCACTAGATGCCTATCTCGAGCTGCACGCCTGGCAGGTCGAACACATCAAGGAGGGCATGCGGCAGGCCGATGCGGGCGAGTTCGCGTCGGAGGCCGAGGTCCGCGAAGCCTTCGCCCGATGGCGACGCTGAGGCTTAAGGCGACATTCGCCACACCGTGCGCTACACCGAGCTCTCGGAGGTGGCGTTTCGCGACGTGTGGAGGGGCAGGGATTAAACATAGACAGCCAATTACACTTTCAGGGCGTTTGACCCGGAGTATCTACGGGACGGCGCCTTCGCACCGTTCGTGCGACCTACTCCTCAAAGCGACCCGTGGCGTCGCGATCGCGGTCGTATCGTCTCGTGAGCGGAAACGGCGGCAACCAGGACTCGCGACGGACGATC
>CAZXYL010000591.1:0-2468 GCA_964644915.1 uncultured Geminicoccaceae bacterium | reverse complement strand
GAGAACTCGGTGAACAGGCCGTGCATGACCGGCTCGACGGCGCGGAACACGTCCTCCTGCTCGACGAAGGCCATCTCGAGGTCGAGCTGGTAGAACTCGCCCGGGCTGCGGTCGGCGCGCGCGTCCTCGTCCCGAAAGCAGGGCGCGATCTGGAAGTAGCGGTCGAAGCCCGACATCATCAGCAGCTGCTTGTACTGCTGCGGCGCCTGGGGGAGGGCGTAGAACTTGCCCGGGTGCACGCGCGAGGGGACGAGGAAGTCGCGCGCCCCCTCGGGTGAGGACGCGGTCAGGATCGGGGTCTGGAACTCGACGAAGCCCTGCGCCTCCATGCGCCGGCGGATCGAGGAGATGATGCGCGAGCGCAGCATGATGTTGCGGTGCATCGATTCCCGGCGCAGATCCAGGAAGCGGTAGCGCAGGCGCGTCTCCTCCGGGGACTCGCGCTCGGCGTTGACCTGGAGCGGCAGGCCCTCGGACGGCGCATCGAGTATGAACTCGTCCGCCACCACCTCGACCTCGCCGGTGTCGAGCCTGGGGTTGACCGTGTCCTCGCTGCGCGCCACCACCCGGCCGGTCACGGTGATCACGCTCTCCAGGCGCACGGCCTCGGCAGCGGCGAAGAACGGCTGCTCGGGCTGGAACACGATCTGGGTGATGCCGTAATGATCGCGCAGGTCGATGAACAGGAGCTGGCCGTGGTCGCGCTTGCGGTGCACCCAGCCGGAGAGGCGCACGGTGTGCCCCACGTGCTCGCGCCTGAGCTCGCCGCAGGTGTGGGTCCGGTAGGGATGCATGCTGGCCTCGCTCGCTTCTCGGGATGCGGCCGGCCGGGCCGCCCCCGCCGGCGCGCGCTAAAGGTCATGCCTGCCCGCCCGCTGTCAAGGCGGCAAGCAGACGCCCGCGGGCGACACTCGAGGGGCATGGGACAAGTCGAGCCCGCGATTGGCGTCGACGTCGAGAATCGTCCGACGGGCGCCCGTCTGCTCGGGGCCGCGGCCGAGGAGAGGCCGACGCGGCGCCTGCGGATGGTGCAATTACTGGGGCGGTTGCGGCATGGCCGAAGAATGGTGATCGACGATCAGCCAGTCACCGTCGCGGTTGAGCAGGGTGAAGCTGTAACGAGCCGGCAGCGTCACCGTCTGGCCATCCTTCTCGTAGGAGAAGGTATAGTAGCCGGTGTTGATCGCCGTATCGCCGTAGACCCGGATGTGGGGGTCCTCGAAGGCCACCGTGAGGTTCGGCAGCGCCTTGTAGGCGTTGACGAAATAGTCGTGAATGGCCGCCGGATCGTCCCGTCGCGTGGTGGAGATGGTCCCCCACAGCACCCCGTCCTCGGCATAGAGCGAGAGGATCTCGCCGGGATCGTCCGATGTGCCCTTGGCCAGATGATCCTTCCACAGGTTCATGGCCGCGGCGACCTCGTCCTCGGCATCGGCCCAGGCCGATGGCCCGAGGCCGCAGACCAGAAGCGTGACGGCAGCATACGCGATGCGCTTTTTCATCGTTGGCCTCCCCGCGTGCCGATTGCGTTTTTGTGCGGCGCGGCTCTACCCCACCGTTTGCCGAGTGCGGCACGATCGAGCGCCCGTGTCAAGCGTGATCCTGGCCTTCGCTGCTCACTCCGCGGCGATCGCGACCGGCGACACGGCCGGAGCTGTTTGGTCAGCCGGCGACGGGTCGCCCGAGCGCTGGATCGCAGCCGAGAGCACGCGGTGGAAGTTCTGCAACCGCCGGACGTGCAGTGTCGCCGCGATGCTCGAGAGGCTCGCGACCAGCACCTGGTCGGGCACGTCGTCGGTTCCGGTCAGGATCGGGCCCACCAGGCGTCGGCCCTCCTCCGTGCGGCCGATCTCGATCAGAGCGTGCACGTCGCGCACGCCGACCTTGCGCAGCGCCAGGAACTTCTCGGGGCCGACCGCGAGTAGAAGCTGCGCCTGCGCCATCCAGTCGAGGATCGCGAACAGGCCGTAGGGCGATTCCACGTAGAGGAAAATGGGGTTGACCGCGGCGAGGTTCTGCACGTCGGTGATCTCGAGGGAGGCCAGCCGGAACTTGATCGCCGAATCGATGCCGTCGAGCAAATCCAGCGGCAGATCCCGGCTGATGTCGCCGGCTTCTTGCGGCATGCGCTTGATGCGCAGCTGTCGGGGCAGTCGGTCGGCCAGCGCGTTGATGCCGAGGTTGGGGAACAGACCCATCACGAACGCCACGCCCAAGAGGGTGCCGGCGGCGATCTGCTGCTCGGGCAGGGGCGCCGCCACCACGTGGCGGAACACGCCGGCAATGAAGGTGGTCAGGAGAATGTGGGTCGAGACCCGCAGGAAGCTGAGCGGCGACAGATCGAAGTTGGCGATCCTGAGGATCAGATAGCCGATCGCCCAGATGTAGCTGCCGAGGAAGGCCGCCGAGATCATGGCTGCCGTGCCGGCCTGGTACTTCTCGGACGGAGCGCTCAAGCCCGACAGGAG
>CAZXYL010000590.1:0-2096 GCA_964644915.1 uncultured Geminicoccaceae bacterium | reverse complement strand
CCCCAGTCGACCCAGCGCAGCCACTGCGGCGAGACGACGACCTTCTTGCCGGGCAGCCAGTTGCGCGTGTCGACCACGATGTAGCGGATCGTCCAGCTCGCGTCCTCGACCAGCAGGTCCTCGACGTGGCCGATATCGCCGTCGCTCGCCTCGATGTAGTAGCCGATCACCTCGCTCGCACTGCGCAGGTGGGGATCGCCCTGCGCCTCGACGGCGCGCGCGGCGGCCGATTCGGTCTCCGGCGGCGGCATCGCCCCGTAGCCGTAACCCGCTGCGCCCCAGTACGGCGCCACCATGCCCATGGCGGGCCCCGGCCAGTAGGGCTCCCAGCCGTAATGGCTGTGCAGGCGCTGCTCCTCCCGGCGCGAGACCGGCTGATCGGTCGAGACGTCGGGGCTCTCCTCCACCTGCTTGCGGGTGAGCGCGACCGGGAAGGTCTTGCTCGCCGGGTCCGCCTCGCCGATCGCGTCCGGAACCAGCAGCACCTTGCGTCCGGGCAGCCACTCGCCGGTGTCGACGACGATGTAACGGATCGTCGAGGTCTGGTCGTCGAACAGGAAGTCGCTGACCGTGCCGATGCGCCCGTCCGTCGCTGCGATCCCGTAGCCCACGACGTCGTTGACGTTCCAGAGCATGAGCGTGTCCTCGATCTGATCTCGGACATCAACGCCCCTCCGGCGCGAGGGGTTCCTCGAGCCGGCAGGCGGCGATCCCGGCGCAGAAAATCGAGAATTGGGTTGCCATCAACACTGGCCGGCAGCAGATTGATCGGGTCAGCCGAACCAAGGAGCCTCGATATGCGTCATCTCAGTGCTGCTCTTCTCGCGATGGCCTTCGCGATGGGGAGCGTTTCCGTCGCGCTGGCGGACTGCCCGGGGCACAGCAAGCAGACGGCGACGATCGCCTCGGCCGATCAGGGCACGACCGTGAGCACCCCGATCGTGGTCCCCGCGCCGACCCCGCAGTCCGGCGGCTGAGTTACGGCGCCGGCACATCGTCGGCCCGCGAAACCGCCGCTCTCGCAGCGGCGGTTTCTTTTTGGCCCGGTGCGAGTTCGACCGGTGCCCGGGTGTATTCGGGATCGAAGCGCCCTACATTAGATCCATTCTAATTTGATCGTGCCGGCCGGCGACCGCCGCCGGCCAAAGACCGGAAGGCCATGAACGATCCCGGGGTCGTGATCGTCTTCTGGGCCGCCTTGGCGACCGCGGTCGCGACCGGTTTCGGCGCGCTGCCGTTCTGGTTCACGCGCGGGCTGAGCCGCCGCTGGCTGGGCATCGCCAATGCCGCCGCTGCGGGGCTGATGCTCGCCGCCAGCTTCACCCTGATCACCGAGGGGAGCGCGTACAGCGCGCCGCGCACCATCGCCGGCATGCTCCTGGGGGTCCTGCTCATCGCGCTGGCGCACCGGCAGATCGAGGGCCGGCGCGATCTCCATCTCGGCACCCTGCGCGGCGCCGATGCCGTCAAGGCGATCATGATCGTCGGGATCATGACCGTGCACTCCTTCGCCGAGGGGGTGGGCGTCGGCGTCGCGTTCGGCGGCGGCGAGGTGCTCGGCACCTTCATCACGGCTGCGATCGCGCTGCACAACGTCCCCGAGGGGCTGGCGATCAGCCTGGTGCTGATCCCGCGCGGCACGCCGGTCTGGCAGGCAGCCGGCTGGAGCATCGCCTCCAGCCTGCCGCAGCCGCTCATGGCGGTGCCGGCGTTCCTGTTCGTGACCGTCTTCGCGCCCTTCCTGCCGGTGGGGCTCGGCCTTGCTGCCGGCGCCATGATCTGGATGACCCTCGCGGAATTGATCCCCGACGCGCTCGAGGACACCTCGAGCGGCACGGTGGCCGCCACCGTCAGCCTGTCGATCGCGGCGATGCTCGCGTTCCAGGAGCTGCTGCGACTCTAGAGCGGGCTCGTCGGGTGGGACGTAGCTTGGGTGGGCGAGAGCTACGGGCGCATTCGGCGCGAGGGCGCTCGTGGCGCGCGAGTGGTGGTCCGCCGTGTCCGGTGCCGGGTGCCGCTGCTGCGCCGGGCCCGCGCGGCCGCGGGGTCAGCCGCTGCCGCGTGGCTCCGGGTCCTCACGCCGCCATGGCCATCAT
>CAZXYL010000589.1:0-3607 GCA_964644915.1 uncultured Geminicoccaceae bacterium | reverse complement strand
AGCGCGATCCTCGCGACCATCCTCGCCATTCACTTCGGGTTCACCACGGTCGTCGCGACCGCCGTCGCGCTCTACATCGCCGCCGCGCTCGCGCTCCGGGGCGCCGCCTTCCGAGATGCCGTCCGTACGCGCCCGGAGATGACCGCGGCGACCTGGAAGGGCTAGAACACCCCTTTGGAGCGGGGGCGGGCGAGCACCCTCGCCGGGTGAGCTTCTGCCCGCTTCCCGGGACGCAGGCATCGTGACCACACACAACAGCGAGATCGCAGCCGTTTTCAATCGCCTCGCCGATGTCCTGGAGATCGAAGGTGCGAACCCGTTTCGCGTCCGTGCCTATCGCGAGGCCGCCCGCACGATCGGCGATCTGCCGCATGCCGTCGCGGGGATGCTCGCGGCCGGTCAGGATCTCACGGATCTCCCGGGCATCGGCGAGGACCTCGCCGGCAAGATCAAGGAGATCCTCGAGACCGGCCGCCTTCAGGCGCTCGAGGAGGCGGAGCAGCGTGTCCCGGAAGGCCTGCCGGCGCTCCTGGGCGTCGGCGCGCTTGGTCCCAAGCGCGTCAAGACGCTGCACGACGAGCTCGGGATCGAGACGCTGGAGCATCTCGCGGCGGCCGCCAAGGCGCAGAAGATCCGCGCCTTGCGCGGCTTCGGGGCCAGGATCGAGGAGCGCATCCTGGACGATCTCGCCCGCCACCGGCACGAGACGCCGCGGTTCCTTCTCAAGGACGTCGAGGACTGCGCCGTGGAGCTGGTGCGGCACCTGCAAGGCGCCAAGGGGATCGGCCGCGTGGTGGTCGCGGGCAGCTTCCGCCGGCGCAAGGAAACCGTGGGCGACCTCGACATCCTGGTCACCGCGGCGCGCGATTCCGAGGTCATGGCCCGCTTCGTCGTCTTCGAGGACGTGGAGGAGGTCCTGGGTCGCGGCCCGACGCGCGCGACCGTCCGGCTGCGCTCGGGCCTCCAGGTGGACGTCCGGGTGGTCCCGGAGGAGAGCTACGGCGCTGCGCTGCACTACTTCACGGGTGCCAAGGCGCACAACGTGGCACTCCGCGGGATGGCGGTCGAGCGTGGCCTGAAGCTCAGCGAGTACGGCATCTTCAAGGGCGAGGAGCAGATCGCCGGGCACACCGAGGAGGACGTCTACGCGGAGCTCGGGCTGCCCTACATCGAGCCGGAGCTGCGCGAGAACCGGGGTGAGATCCGGGCGGCGCAGGAGGGGCGGCTGCCGAAGCTGATCCAGCTTGCCGACATCAAGGGCGATCTGCACGCGCACACGACCGAGACCGACGGCCGCGCTTCGCTCGAGGAGATGGCCGACGCCACGAAAGCGAAGTGCTACGAATACCTCGCGATCACCGACCACAGCCGGCGCGTCGCCATGGCGCGCGGGCTCGATCCGAAGCGCCTGGCCGAACAGATCAAGGCGATCGACCGGCTGAACGCCAGGCTGCGCGGCATGCGGGTCCTCAAGGGCATCGAGGTCGACATCCTCGAGGACGGCACGCTCGATCTGCCCGACGACATCCTGAAGGAGCTGGATCTTCGTGTCTGCTCGGTGCACTACCAGCTGAAGCTGCCGCAGGCGAAGCAGACGGAGCGCCTGCTGCGCGCCATGGACAATCCCTACTGCAACATCATCGGGCACCCGACCGGGCGGCTGCTCAACAAGCGCGGCCCGTTTGAGATCGACCTCGAGCGGATCATGAAGGCGGCGGTCGAGCGCGGATGCTATCTGGAGCTGAACGCCCAGCCCGACCGGCTCGATCTCTCGGACGTGCACGGCCAGATGGTGAAGGAGATGGGCCTGAAGGTCGCCATCTCCACGGACGCGCACAGCACCCGCCACCTGGATCTGATGAGGTTCGGCATCGATCAGGCGCGCCGCGGCTGGCTGGAGCCCGCGGACGTCCTGAACACCCGCACCTGGCCGGAGCTCGAGCGGCTGCTCCGGCGCGCCTAGCCCGCCTGCGGCGGGTCCACGCCATGGCGCTGCAGCATCTCGGCTTGGCGGCGCGTGAGCCGCGCCACGTCGAAATCGGCGATCAGCGTCTCGAACAGGCGGTGCCAGTTGACCTCGGCCTGAAGGTGCAGGAACACCGCCCCAAGGCCGATCGCCGCGCGGTCCATGATCACGAACTCGCGCGGCACGTCGACGCCGCCCGCCTGGTGCAGCTCCGCGATTACCCGCTCCGCCGTATCGCGGCCATGGATGTCGCCCGAAAGCTCCCCGACCGTGCGCCGCGTATCCTCCAGCAGCGGCTCGTAGAGGAAGCGCGCCCAGGCATTGAGCGCGTTCAGCACGTCCCGGCTCAGCTGCCTGAAGCCCCAGGTGCGATACGCGTGCGCGGCCAGCTCCTCATCGCCCGTGCGCACGGCGTGGTACAGGTCGATGACCGCCTCGACCAGCGGCGGCGGGAAGACGCGCACGCAGCCGAAGTCCAGGAGATTGAGGGCGCCGTCCTGCGCGATCGAGTAGTTGCCGAGGTGGGCATCGCCGTGGATCACGCCGTACTCGAAGAACGGCACGTACCAGGCCCGGAACATGGTGGTCGCAATCTCGGCGCGCTCCTCGGCCGGGCGGTCGGCAAACGTGAGGATCGGCTGGCCTTCCAGCCAGGTCATGGTCAGGAGCCGGCGCGTGCTGAGCTCGGGCACGGGCTCGGGCACGCGGATCCCGGGCTGGTCCCGGAGCATGTCGCGATAGAGCGCCATATGCCGGGCCTCCAGCGCATAGTCGAGCTCCTCGCGCAGGCGGTCCTCCAGCTCGGCGCGCACATTGCCCATGATCAGCGCGCGCTGGTACTGCTGGAAGACGCGCAATGCCACGTCCAGCTCGCGCAGGTCCGCGTCGACCGCACTCTCCATCTCCGGATACTGAAGCTTGCAGGCGAGCGCGCGCCCATCCAGACCCGTCGCCCGGTGCACCTGACCGAGCGAGGCGGCCGCCGCCGCGGTGCGCTCGAAGCTCGCGAACCTGCTCTGCCAGTCCGGCCCGAGCTCCCTCGCCATCCGCCGCTTGACGAAAGTCCAGCCCATTGGGGGCGCCTGGGATTGCAGCTTGATCAGCTCGGCGACGTATTCCGATGGCAGCGCGCCGGGCACCGTGGCGAGCAGCTGCGCCACCTTGACCACCGGCCCGCGCAGGTTCCCGAGCGAGCGTCGGAGCTCGCGCGCCAGCTCGCCCGGCTCGTACTGGCGGCCGAGATAGCGCTCGCTCGCCAGCCGCGAGACGAACCGGCCGAGCGCCGCGGAAACGCGGGCGTAGCGGGCGACCCGCCCGGGCAGGCTGCTGAGCTCGGTTCGATCGGTCATCGCGATCCGCTCGCATACTCGCGCGCATCCTGTGCGCCAAGTGAGATCTGATGGCGGGGTCGAGTTGACCAGATGCGCGATCGCGACTGCGCCGGCTTCCTCAAGGACGTGCTGCCGCAGCTCGGGCTGCAATGGTCGGGCTATCGCAAGGTGCACCGGACCGTGTGCAAGCGCCTCCGTCGGCGTCTGCATGCGCTGGGCCTCGGCGACCTCGAGGCCTATCGCGGCCGCGTGCTGACCGATCCCGGCGAGCGCACCGAGCTGGATGCGATGTGCCGCATTCCGGTCTCAC
>CAZXYL010000588.1:0-1629 GCA_964644915.1 uncultured Geminicoccaceae bacterium | reverse complement strand
ACGCTGTCCGCCGTGACCGGCAGATCCGGGTCGTCGATGCGGGCTGCCATGTCGTCGTAGTCGCGGAAGACCACGGCGGGGCCGGTATGCGTGAGCAGGTGCGGCTCGGCCGCCGGCGGCTTGATCACGGCGCCATCCGGTGCCAGCGAGCCGTGGAGCACGGCGGTGCCGCCCTCGCGGCTGAGCGCCTTCTCGCGTGGCAGGATCACCTCGTCGTGGTAGACCTCGGCGCCCTCGATCTGTGCGCCGAGCGTGCCCGTGACCGTGCGGCAGGAGAGGTCGAGCATGTCGCCCATGCGCGCGAGCAGGCCGCGCAGGCCGCCGGCGTAATAGAAGTCCTCCATCAGGTACTTGCCGGACGGCTTGAGGTTCACGAGCACGGGCGTGGTGCGCGAGAGCTCGTCGAACCGGCTGAGCGGCAGCTCGATGCCGGCGCGCCCGGCGATCGCCACCAGATGGATGATGGCGTTGGTCGAGCCGCCGATCGCCATATCGACCGTGATCGCGTTGTCGAAGGACGCCGGGCTCAGGATGTCCGACGGCTTCAGGTCCTCCCAGACCAGATCGACGATCCGCCGGCCCGAGGACGCGCACATGACCTGGTGGTTGGCGTCGACCGCCGGGAGCGACGAGGCGCCGGGGAGCGTGAAGCCCAGCGTCTCGGCGAGCGACATCATGGTCGCGGCGGTGCCCATCGTCATGCAGGTGCCGGCCGAGCGGGCGAGCCCTGCGACCATGTCCTCGAGCGTGTCGGCATCGAGCTGGCCCGCCCGGTAGTCGGCGTAGGCACCCCACACGTCCGTGCCGGAGCCCAGCGTGCGCCCGCGCCAGTACCCGCGCAGCATAGGGCCGGCCGGCACGAAGATCGCCGGCACGTCGGCCGAGATCGCCCCCATGAGCAGGCCGGGCGTGGTCTTGTCGCAGCCGCCCATGAGCACGACGCCGTCGAGCGGATGGCTGCGGATCAGCTCCTCCACCTCCATGGCGAGGAAGTTGCGGTAGAGCATGGTCGTGGGCTTGACCATGATCTCGGAGAGCGAGAGCGCCGGCAGCTCGAACGGGAAGCCGCCCGCCTGGAAGATGCCGCGTTTGACGTGCTGCACCCGGTCGGGGAAGTGGCTGTGGCAGGAGTTCATCTCTGACCAGGTGTTGATGATGCCGATCGCGGGGCGGTCGCGGAACTCCTCCGCCGTGAAGCCGAGCTCGCGCAGGCGCGTGCGCTGATTGAACGAGCGCACGCTGTCGCCGCCGAACCAGCGCTGGCTGCGCAGCTCCCTCACGTTCTTCTTTCGCTCGCTCATGGGCCTCTCTCGACGGTTCAGCTGTCTTCGGCGTATTCGGTGAGCTCGGTCGGGGTGAGCCCGCTCGGCGCGAACCGGACCAGGAAGCGGTCGAGCGGGTTGGGCCGGCGCCCCTCGTCCTCCGCGCGGTCCTTGCGCCGGACCGCAGCCCGGACCAAGCGGCCGCCGAGGTAGCGGATCGGCTCCGGCGGGAAGTCCGGTGCATCGGCGCCGACCAGCGGGCAGGCCGACCACTCGTCCTGCCGGTCCAGGGCGAGCGAGGCCAGGATCCTGCCGCCGGTATAGCTGGGGCCGACGCCGTTGCCGACGTAACCGTGCCCATAGATGA
>CAZXYL010000587.1:0-1866 GCA_964644915.1 uncultured Geminicoccaceae bacterium | reverse complement strand
ATCTCGTTGTCCTTGGTCGCGACCGGGATCGGGAACTCGCCGCCGGCGAGGAAGCTCGCGGTCTCGCCCGAGAGCGCGGTGAGGTTCGGCTCGGCCAGGATGTTGACCAGCCCCTCCTGGGCCAGGGCGTCCAGGGCGAAGGTCACCGAATCGCCGTTGGAGAAGAAGTCGCCGAAGACGCTCCCCGGCACGTTGCCGCTGGCGTTGGGCGGCGCGCGCAGGAACGTGTTGCCCGCGATCACGTCGCGCCCGGTGGCGAAGCCGAAGGTGAAGTCGCCGGCGCTGAACAGGGATTCCCAGTTGATGCCGAACTCCTTGATCACCTCGCGCGAGACCTCGGCGACCTGGACCTTGAGATGCACCTGGGTCGGCGAGGCGACCCGGACGCGGTTGAGCAGCTGCTCGCCCTCGCCGAGGAAGCGCTGGGCCAGCTCGCGCAGCTCCTGGATCTCGAGCGGGTTCTCGACCGAGCCGTCGAGCACGATGCTGCCGTCGACCGTGCCGACCTCGACCGCGCTGCCCGGCAGCAGGCGCGAGATCGCCTGGCGCAGGCCGGAGAGATTGTGCTCGACCCGCACGTTCGCCCGCACCAGCAGGTTGTCCTGGCCGTCGACCGCGTAGAGGGTCGTCTCGCCGGCGCGGCGGCCGAACAGATAGACGATCGTGGGCGACTGCGCCTGCACGTCGGCGACCTCGGGGTCGGCGACGAACACCGTGGTCGCCGGTCGGGCCAGACGCACGACGCGGCCCTTGCGGACCTCGATCGTGATGTTGGCGTTCGGCCCGACCGTCTCGGCGGTCGCCTGCTGCCCCCGCGCCGGCGTCGCCGCGAGCGCCATGAGCAGGGCGATGCCACCCGCCAGCAGCCAGCGCAGGGCGGCGGCGTCGGGGCTGCGGCGCCAGGTGCGAAACAGTTCCGCGATCATCATTCGGTGCCCTTCTGGAGCGAGACGTCCTGGCTCTTGTTGCCGCGCAGGACCAGCATGCGGGCGGTCGACCCGTCCTCGCGCAGCACGCGCGAGACGTCGCTGTCCCAGGTGTACGGCTGCGCGTCCTCTGCACCAGCCGAATCGGTAGCCTCGTCCGCCTCGGCCTTGGCCAGGCTGCGCAGGCTCAGCGACAGCTTGCCGAGCTCGGTCACCAGCGTGACCTCCTCCGCCTGCCGCGGCGTCACCTCGAGGGTGGCCGTGCGGGCCTTCTCGTGCGTCTTGCCCTCCGGCGGCGTATCGCTGGTCTCCTCGCCCATGGCCAGGACCCGCAGATCGCGCAGCACCGTCTCGCTGACCCGCCGCGTGCCCTCGCCCTCGCTGGCCAGGGTCTGAGTGAGGATGAGATCGACGCGGTCGCCCGGAAAGATCAGGCCGGAGTTGCTCGAGGTCGGGTTGATGGGCACCGAGATCGCGCGCATGCCCGGGCTCAGCACGGCCGCGAGAAACCCGCGCTCGCCGGGCTTGACCAGCTTGCCGTCGGTGATCGGCTCGCCGGCCGCGATGCCGAGGCGGACCACCGCCCCGATCATCTCCTCCTGCGAGCGCGCGCCCTTGAGGACGTAGGTCCTGGGCACGTCACTGGTCGGCCAGCGCTGCCAGCGCAGCTGATTGGGCTTGACGAACATGCCCGTGGGCAGATTGACCGCAGCGACCAGCACTTCGTGGATCTCTTCCTTCGGAGCCGGCGCCGCGACCGCCACGGGCTTTTGGCCTTCGATCCAGCTGCGCGCGTACATGGCAGCGCCGCCGGCGATGACCACGGCAAGGACCAGAACGATGATCCGACGGGCACCCATGGGAGCCTCCTCAAGCGTTCATGAACTGGGCGGCGACGAAGAAGCCGCCTGCGGCGATCGCCACGCCGTAGGGCAGGCTG
>CAZXYL010000586.1:0-1582 GCA_964644915.1 uncultured Geminicoccaceae bacterium | reverse complement strand
TTCAATAGGAATGTGTAAGCCTCAGTTAGGATATACACATGCCGGCGCAGCCGGTCAAGCGGCGCCGGCGGGCGCAGGGCTGCGCAGCGCCAGGACGCGCGCGCGCAGGCGCTCGAGCGGGCGGTCGTGGATGCCGAGCTCGGCCAGATGCTCGATCGTGTTCATGAGGTAATCGGCACAGGGGCCGAGCCGGCCGGAGGCGGTGGCGATCACCTCGGCCACCTCCTCGTCCGGCAGGTAGCGTGCGTAGCGCTCGTGCGCGTGGTTGATCACGAAAGCGATGGCCGGGACCGGGCCGTCCGCAGTGTGGACCGTGACCCAGGTCGGGACGTAGGCGCCGCTCACCATCTCGCGCCGCCACACCACCTCGAGCTCGTCCTCGACCGCCTCGGGCGCGACCCGATAGGCGACGCCCCGGCAGGAGCCGCCGCGCTCGAGGCCGAGCACCAGGCCCGGGCGCTCCGGGCAGCCGCGCCCGAGCTGGGTCCAGAGGCAAAAGCGCCGGTGATAGCCGTAGATCGTGCCGATGCGTTGGTCGGTGAAGTGAAACGCGGGGTTCCAGATCAGGGAGCCGTAGCCGAACAGCCACACGCCTCGGGACAGATCGACCCCGTCCAGCGCCTCGCGCCGGGAGGCGGCGAGCTCGGCCTCGGAGAGCACGCGCATGACGCCGGCGAGCTCCGCGACCATGCGCTGGACCGCGCCGTTTCGGATGGCATCACGGGTCAGCACCATCGCCCTGCGCTCCTGTCCTCGCCCGCTCACGTAAGTCGCACCTTCGGGATAGCCGGGGCGAGGGCGAGTCACATTTAGGAACTCGCAGCCGCGCCTGCGAGCCGGACGGCGCGGCGGGACCGGTGCCGCACCATCGCATTCGCGAGTCGAGCGCGGTAAGCTGAGCGGAGCCGGCCGTGACCCGTAGGGCCCTTGATGACGACAGCATGACTGAGCTCCTCGGCCCGACCTCGCGCTACCTCGAGTTCGCCCCGCCACCATCGCTGGCGGACCACCTCGTGTGCACCTGGACGCAGGCGATCGGCGCGGGCGAGACGGCCTATCTGCAACGCGTGCTGCCGGACGGCTGCGCCGACCTCGTCTGGATCGGCGAGGCGGCGCCGGTCGTGGTCGGGCCCGCCACGCGCACCGTGATCGCGCCGTTGCCGGCCGGTGCCGATGTCGTCGGCGCACGCTTCCGGCCGGGCGTGGCGCCCTGCCTGCTCGGCCCTCCGGCGAGCGATCTGTCGAACCGGGAGGTCCCGCTGCTCGACCTCTGGGGGCCGGCGGCCGGGCGCATTGCCGCCCGGCCCGGCGAACCGCGAGGCGCCGAGGCCAGGCTCGCGATCCTCGCCGCCGCCCTTGCTGCCCGGGCCAGGCAGGCCCGGCGGCCCGACCCGGTCGCGGTCGCCGCAGTCTTCTGGCTCGCGCGCCATCCGGCGGGACGGGTGCGCGAGCTCAGCCGGTCGATCGGCATCAGCGGACGCCAGCTGCAGCGCCGTTTTCGCGCCGCTGTGGGCTACGGCCCCAAGACCTTCCAGCGCATCCTGCGGTTCCAGCGCCTGCTGGCGCTCGCGGGCAACGCGAC
>CAZXYL010000585.1:0-3366 GCA_964644915.1 uncultured Geminicoccaceae bacterium | reverse complement strand
GGGGCGTTGATGCCGGCTCAATCTCGAGCCCGCTCGACCGGGGGGCGGTGGCGATCATGCGGAGGGAGCGTTGCTAGCGGCAGGTCCTTGACGGTTATGATAGCGACCTGCTATCGACAGACATGGCCCAGGAGATCATCCGCAATCTCGACGACGACGTGGTGCAGCGGCTCAAGGCGCGCGCACGCGCCAAGGGGCACTCGCTCGAGCAGGAGCTGCGCGAAGTCGTGACGGCGGCCGCACGTCGCGACCTCACGGAATTCCGCGAGTTCGCCGCGGCGATGCGCGCGCGCTACGCGGACGTCCCGCAGACCGACAGTGTGGAGCTGCTGCGGGAAGACCGCGATCGATGACCTTGGTCGTCGACGCGAGCGTCGCGATCAAGTGGCTGGTGTCGGGAGTCCTCGTCCAACAAGCCGCCCGTGACTGCCGACCCGCGGCTGTTCGAGCGCACCCGCGACACGCCCGTGGCCGAGCGGCTGCAGTGGCTGGGCGCGTTCGCCGGCTGAATCAGACCACCGGCGACGGCGGCCTCACCACACGTACTTCTTGAGCCCGGCCAGGCCCTTGGGCGCGAACAGCATGACCCCGATCAAAAGCGCGCCGTACATGACCAGGCGCCAGGCCTCGAGCTCGCGGAAATACTCCTGGAAGCCGATCAGGAGAAAGCCCGCGAAGATCGCGCCCCAGAGCGTGCCGCGGCCGCCGACGTAGCAGACGGTCAGGATCTCGACCGTGCGCGGCACGCCGAACTCCTCGGGCGTCGGCGAGAGGATGCCGATGTAGTGCGCGTAGAACGAGCCCATGACGCCGGTGAGGAAGCACGCCACGGTGAAGTTGATCAGCTTGTACTTGGTCGTGTTCAGGCCCAGGCTCTCGGTGGCGAGCTGGTCCTCGCGGATCGCCCGGAAGGCGAGGCCGACCTTCGCGCGCACCAGGAGATGCATGGCGATCATGATCACGGCACCCACCGCCAGCAGCAGGTAGTAGTAGTTGAGGAGCTGCCCGCGCGCGAAGCTGATGCCGAACAGGTCGGGGAAGGGCTGGACCGTGAGCCCGAGCATGCCGCGAGTGTACTCGGGCGTGTTGGAGATGGTGAAGCGCAGCGCCTCGGCGACGAACCAGGTGGTGAGCCCGAGGTAGAGCCCGCGCAGGCGGAGCGTGATCACCCCGGTAAGGAAGCCCATCGCGGCGCCGCAGAGGCCGCCGATCAGGAGGCCGAACCACGGGCTGATGCCGTAGTGGAACGAGGCGAGCGCCGAGCCGTAGGCACCGGCGGCGATGAAGCCCGCATAGCCGAAATTCACGAGCCCGGCGTAGCCGAGCATGAGGTCGTAGATGGCGCCGAACAGGCCGATCATCAGCGCGCCGATGAAGATGGTGGTGATGTACGGCGCGTCGACCAGCGGCGGGACCGCGATCAGCAGCGCCACGAGCACGGCGATCTTGAGCAGCCGGGCCCCGTTCGAGCTCGTGATGCCGCGCAGGGCGCCGGCCGTGGTCGTGGTGGCGCTCACGGGCGCTCTCCCTGCGCGGTGAAGAGGCCCTGCGGCCGGAAGATCAGGACCAGGATGATGATCAGCGGCGTGAGCACGGCCTGCCAGCCCGCCGACATGAAGAAGATCGCGTAAGCCTCGATGATGCCGAGGAGAAAGCCCGCCGCGATCGCGCCCGGGATGTTGCCGAGCCCGCCCAGGATCACGACCGCGAAGCTCTTCAGCACCGGCTGGTAGCCGACCGTCGGGAAGGCGGGGAAGATCGAGATCAGGAGCGCCCCGGCCGCGCCGGCGAGGCCGGCGCCGATGCCGAAGGCGAGGGTGTAAATGCGGTTGATGCTAATGCCGAGCGTCTGCGCGGCCTCGGGATGCTGCGCCGTGGCCCGGATCGCCTTGCCCGTGTCGGTGTACTTCACGTAGGCGGCGAGCAGGCCCACGATGACGATGGCCAGCGCCAGGATCGCCAGGCGCTCGTAGGTGATCACCACGGTGCCGATGGTGAGGCTGCCCGGGATCAAGGTGGTGATGCCGCGGCGCGTGCTGCCGAAGCCGAGCAGCGCCAGGTTCTGCAGGATCACCATGAGCCCGATGGTGAGGACGAAGGAATCCAGCAGCCAGTCGCGCCCGGCGCGCCGGCGCAAGGGCTCCACCAGCCCGCGCTCGATCACCACGCCAACCAGGAACAGCATCGCCGCCGCCGCCGCGACCCCGAGCAGGAACGGCAGCCCGAGCATCACCGCGACGAAGTACATCGCATAGGTGCCGAGCATGAAGAACTCGCCATGCGAGAAGTTGACGATGCCGAGAATGCCGAAGATGAGCGACAGGCCGATGCCCATGAGCGCGTACATGGCGCCGCGCACCAGGCCCTGGAACAGCAGCTCCGAGAGGATCGCGGGCTCGAGCAGCATCGAGAGGTCCATCACAGCCACTCTTTGATGATGTCCTCGAGCCGCTGCTCGAACTCGTACTGGGGCCCATGGTGGCTATTCTCACCAAGGTTGAGCACATAGACGTAATCGGCGATCTCGAGTGATTTTTTCACGTTCTGGTCGACGATCAGGATGGTGAACTGCTGCTCCTTGAGCTTCCTGATCTCCTCATAGACGCTGTCGACCAGCTTGGGCATCAGGCCGACCGACGGCTCGTCCAGGAGCAGCGTCTTGGGGCGCGACATGGTGAGCCGGGCGATCTCGAGCATGCGCTGCTGGCCGCCCGAGAGCGCGCCCGCAGGCTGCCGGCGCCGCTCCTTGAGCGCGGGAAAGCGCAGGTAGACCTCCTCGAACGCCTCCTCGAGCCGCGGCTTGTCGCGCCTGAAGATCCAGCCCCCCAGCTCCAGATTCTCCTCCACGGTCATGCCGGGGAAGACGCTGTGCCCTTGCAGCAGATAGGCGATGCCCTCCTTGAGCATCTGATCGGGATCGAGCCCGGTGATCGCCTTGCCGTCGTGCAGGATCTCGCCGCCGGTCGGACGCAGGTAGCCGTAGATGGTCCGCAGCAGCGTCGACTTGCCGGCGCCGTTCGGGCCGATGATCAGCGTGACCAGCCGGTCCTGCGCCGTGACGTCGACCCCTTTGAGGATCGGCACCTCGCGGGTGTAGCCGGAGACCACGCCTTTGGCTTCGAGCGGCATGGCGGGTCTAGGTGGCCCCATCCCATCCGGGTAAGAGCGGGGGCGAAGCGGCGTGCAGCGCTGCCGTAGCGCCATCGAAGCGTAGCCGCGCGCTCTGTGCGTCCACCGATCCGCCTCCGGTGGGGTCGGTTTCGGGGGTCGTGGTCCCGCCCCGCAGCCTGGCGCGGCGCCCCCGTTGCTGCCCACGGCAGCCAGCTGTAAGACCCGCTCGGGCCGCGGTCAACATGGGACCTGTGC
>CAZXYL010000584.1:0-18093 GCA_964644915.1 uncultured Geminicoccaceae bacterium | reverse complement strand
CTTCGCCCTGGACGCCCTGGCCCAGGAGGGGCTGGTCAACATCCTGGCCGAGCCGAACCTCACCGCGCTCTCGGGCGAGACCGCGAGCTTCCTCGCCGGCGGCGAGTTCCCGATCCCGGTCGCGACCAAGGACAACGAGATCAGCATCGAGTTCAAGCAGTTCGGCATCAGCCTGGCGTTCACGCCGACGGTCCTGTCGGCCGGCCGGATCAGCCTGCGGGTGCGGCCCGAGGTCAGCGAGCTCTCCAACAACGGCGCGATCACGATCGGGGGTCTGACCATCCCGGCGCTCGCCACCCGGCGCGCCGAGACCACGGTCGAGCTCGGCAGCGGCCAGAGCTTCATGATCGGCGGGCTCTTGGCCAACGACGTCCAGAACGCCGTGAGCAAGTTCCCGGGCCTGGGCGATCTGCCGGTGCTGGGCGCCCTGTTCCGCTCGACCCGCTTCCGGAGCAACGAGACCGAGGTCGTGATCCTGGTCACGCCCTATCTGGTGCGCCCGGTGGACGCGCAGCGGCTCACCCGGCCGACCGACGGCTACAAGGCGCCGAGCGACGTCGAGCGCATTCTCGAGGGCCGGCTGCACAGCGCCCGGCTGCACCCGGGCAAGGGTGGCCCGATCGGGGCCGAGGGCCGCCGTCTGATCGGCCCGGTCGGCTTCGTGCTGGAATAGGAGGACGAGGATGACGGCTGCCCATCACGCCCACAGCTGCCGGGCGCGCCTCGTGCGTCGGCTCGGCTGGATCTCGGCGCTGGCCCTCGGGCTGGGTGCGTGCACCACGAGCATCGGGCCGCACCACCAGCAGGGCTGGACCGAGGCGGGCTCGCCCAAGGAGCTCGAGGTCGAGCGCGCCCAGTACCGCCACGTGGTCCACTTCGACACCGACCAGGCGACGATCGCGGGCGGCGAGCGCGACCGCCTGCTCGCCTTCCTGCACAGCGTCGACCTCGGCCCACGCGACACCCTGCGCCTCGACGGCCACGCCGACGAGCGGGCGAGCGACCTCTACAACCTCGATCTCGCGGCGCGTCGGGTGCAGGCCGTCGAGAGCTTCCTGCGCGAGCGGGGCGTCGAGGTGGCGCACGTGCAGCGCAGCTCGTACGGCGAGCTGGACCCGCGCGCGCCCGGCAGCACCGCCGAGGCCTGGCGCGCCAACCGGCGGGTCGAGCTGGTGGTCGAGCGCCATGTCGTCGTGCTGCCGCCCTGCCCGGACTGGAGCCGCCAGAGCGGCACCGATTTCGCGAACCTGCCGCACAGCAACTACGGCTGCGCCGTGCGCACCAATCTCGGTCTGATGGTGGCCGAGCCGCGCGATCTCGAGCACGGCCGCCAGCTGGCCCCGGCCGACGGCACCCACGCCGCCGAAGCCATCGTCCGCTACCGGACCGGCAAGGTGTACGACCTCAAGCAGGAGACCCAGAACTGATGGCGACGGCGATCGCAACGACGGAACAGCCGAACGCGGAGCAGCGTGAGCAGTTCCTCGCCTTCGTCACGGACCCCGAGAGCTATGCCGTGATCGACCAGGTGGTGGGCGAAATGATGCTGCCGCACGCCTCGATCCGCCGTGGCGACATCAAGGACGTGGTCAAGCATCTGGGCGAGCAGCGCTCGCCCAAGCTGCTGGTGATCGATCTGTCGGGCACCGAGCTGCCGCTTTCGGACATCAACGCGCTGGCCGACGTGTGCGAGCCCGGGGTGACCGTGATCGCGCTCGGCGACCGCAACGACTGCGGCCTGTTCCGCGACCTGCTCGGCCACGGCGTCGCCGACTACCTGGTCAAGCCGCTCACCCCCGCGCTGCTGCACAAGGCCCTGCTCAGCGCGACCGACCAGAGCGCCGTGGTCAAGGGCAACGCCAAGCTCGGCAAGCTGATCGCGGTCACCGGCTCCCGGGGCGGCGTGGGCGCCACCATGGTCGCGACCAGCGTCGCCTGGCTGATCGCGCACGAGCGGCGCCGTCGGGTGGCGCTGGTGGACCTGGACCTGCAGTTCGGCACCGTGGCCCTCTGCCTCGATCTCGAACCGAGCCACGGCCTGCGCGAGGCGCTCGAGAACCCGAACCGGATCGACGGCCTGTTCATGGACCGGGTGCTGATCCAGCACTCGGAGCGGCTGTTCGTGCTGAGCGCGGAGGAGAGCCCTGACGAGACCCTGCTCCTCGATTACGGTGCGCTGGAGCTCCTCGTCACCGAGCTGCGCTCGAAATTCCACTACGTCGTCGTGGATCTGCCGCGCAGCCCAAGCCCGTGCACGCAGCAGCTCCTGCAGAGCGCCACCGACCTCGTGCTGGTGACCGACTACTCGCTCGCCGGCATGCGCGACAGCATGCGCATGGTCGGGCTCCTGCCGACCATGAACGCGTCCTGCAACATCAGCCTCGTGGTCAACCGGGCGGGCGAGCACAAGCACGGCGAGATGCCGCGTGCCGAGTTCGAGAAGGGCGTCGGTCGCAAGATCGATTTCGTGCTGCCCTTCGATGCCAAGGCCGTGGCCTCGGCGACCAACTTCGGCCAGCCGGTGGCCTCGAGCCGCGGCCCGGTCCCGGGCGGCCTGCGGGAGGTCGCCGAGCGGCTGTGCGGGCCCGCCGCCGGCACCAGCCCGCAACGCTCGGGCATGTGGCTGAAGCTGCTGAAGAAGCCCTAGGCGATGGCCATGTTCGGTCGGCGCAACGACACCGTCCTGAACCCGGCCGGCCCCGGCACGCCGGCGGCGCCGCACGCGGCGAGCCCGCCGCCGAGCCCGAGCAAGCCGGCGCCGCCCAAGCCGCCGGTACGGCCGGTGCAGGCGCTCCCGCCGGCCGCCAGCGACAAGCGCGCGCAGGCCGCCAAGGAGGTGTTCGGGCGCGTGCAGGCGGCCCTGCTCGAGCGCATCGACGCGAGCGCCGCGGCCAAGCTGCCGCGCGACGAGCTGCAGCGCCAGATCGCCGAGCTGATCGGCGAGATCGTCTCCGAGGAGAAGCTCTCCGTCACCTCCCGCGAGCAGCAGGAGATGACGATCACCCTGGTCGACGACATGATCGGCCTGGGCCCGCTCGAGCCTCTGCTCGCCGACGAGTCCGTGAACGACATCATGGTCAATGGCCCGAACCAGGTCTACGTCGAGCGCAAGGGCAAGCTCGAGATCACCGACGTGCGCTTTCGCAACAACGCGCACGTCATGAACGTGGCGCAGCGGATCGTCACCCGGGTCGGGCGCCGGGTGGACGAGACCTGCCCGATCGCCGACGCCCGCCTGCCCGACGGCTCGCGCGTCAACATCATCGCGCCGCCGCTGGCGATCGACGGCTGCTCGATCTCGATCCGCAAGTTCTCCAAGAAGACCATCACGCTCGACGTCATGGTCCGCCAGCGCAACATCGCCGAGAACCTCGCCAAGGTGCTCAAGATCGCGTCCGCCTGCCGGCTGAACGCGGTCATCTCGGGCGGCACCGGCTCCGGCAAGACGACCATGCTCAACGCCATGTCGCAGCTGATCGACCCGGCCGAGCGCGTGGTCACGATCGAGGACGCGGCCGAGCTGCAGCTGCAGCAGCCGCACGTGGTGCGCCTGGAGACCCGCCCGCCCAACCTCGAGGGCACGGGCGAGATCACGATGCGCGACCTGGTCAAGAACGCGCTGCGCATGCGCCCGGACCGGATCATCTGCGGCGAGGTGCGCGGCCCCGAGGCGCTCGACATGCTCCAGGCCATGAACACCGGCCACGACGGCTCGATGTGCACCCTGCACGCCAACAACCCGCGCGAGGCGCTGACGCGGCTCGAGAACATGATCGGCATGGCCACCGTGAACCTGTCGAGCAAGGCGGTGCGGACCCAGATGGTCGGCGCCCTCAACCTGATCATCCAGGTGCAGCGTATGCGCGACGGCATCCGGCGAGTCACGCACGTGACGGAGGTGATCGGCATGGAAGGCGAGGTCGTCACGACCCAGGACCTGTTCACCTTCGATTTTCAGGGCGAGAATCGCGACGGCTCGCTGATCGGCCAGTTCAAGTCGAGCGGCGTGCGCCCGCACTTCAGCAAGCGCGCCGCCTACTTCGGCCTCGAGCGCGCCCTGCAGCAGGCGATGATGTCATGAACCCCCTGCTCGAGCGCATCGTCGCCGACCCGAACCTGTTCTCCGCGGCGGTCTTCGGCGGCGCCGTCTGCCTGATGGGACTGTTCGCCGCGCTCTGGTTCGCGCTCTTCGAGCAGGACGAGCGCCGTCTGCAGCGCCGGATCGCGGGCCTGCAGTCACCCGCCCGCGGGCGCCGCGACGATCCGGTGGCCCAGGTCGAGAGTCTGCGCCGCAACCGCAAGGACAGCTCGATCGCGAGCTTCGACCGGCTGCTGAAACGCTCCCTGCCCAACATCAACCTGATGCGGCTGCGGCTCGAGCGCAGCGGCCTGCCGCTCAAGGTCGGCGACTACTTCCTGATCTGCCTCGGGCTCGGCGCCGTCGCGACGCTGCTGCTTGCCTTCCTCTCGCCGCTGGGCCTGCTACTCAACGCCCTGATCGGGCTGGTGGTCGGTCTGGGCGTGCCGCACGTCGTCGTCGCGCAACGGATCAAGCGCCGGGCCAAGCGCTTCAGCTCGCTCCTGCCGGAAGCCCTCGATCTCATCGTGCGCGGCATCCGCTCGGGCCTGCCGGCGACCGAGGCCATGAACACCATCAGCGAGGAAATCTCAGATCCGGTCGGCACCGAGTTCCGACAGGTGTGCGATCAGATCCGAATCGGGGTCAATCTGGACGAGGCGCTCTGGGCGGCGGCCAAGCGCCTGCACATCCCCGAGTTCAATTTCCTCGTCATCAGCATGGCGATCCAGCAGGAGACCGGCGGCAACCTGGCCGAGATCCTGGAGAAGCTGAGCGACATGGTGCGCCGCCGCGAGCAGATGCGCCTCAAGATCAAGGCGATGTCGTCCGAGGCGCGCGCGTCGGCGATGATCATCGGCGCCCTGCCGTTCATCATGGGCGCGATCATCTCGCTCGTGAATCCGACCTACCTGCAGCCGCTGTTCTCCGATCCGCGCGGCTGGGTCATGGTCGGCGTGGGCTGCGCGAGCCTCCTGGTCGGCATCGGCGTGATGGCGAAGATGGTGCGGTTCGAGATATGAGCGCGCTCAGCACCCTGCTCCCGTTCGAGGTCAGCGGCGAGAACCTGCTGGTCCTCCTCGCCGCCACCGTGGCGTTCCTGCTCGTGGTCGCGATCTGGTACAGCCTGCTCGAGCGCGACCCCATGGAGCGGCGCGCCCGCGTGCTCGCCCAACGGCGCGACGAGCTGCGGGGTCAGCTGAGCAAGGATCGCGGGCGCCGGCTGCGCCAGAAAGAGATGAGCGCGATGCGCCGGGTGGTGGACGCGCTCAAGCTGATGCAGAGCCAGCAGACCAGCAAGCTCCTGGAGCGGCTGGCCCAGGCCGGGATGCGCTCGCGCGACGCGCTGGTCGTGTTCCTGTTCTTCAAGGTCACGCTGCCGGTGCTGCTGATCGCGCTCGCCTTCGTGCTCATCTACGTGCTGCAGGTGTGGGATCTGTCGCCGACGCTCCGGCTCGTGGCCGTGCTCGGCGCCGGCGCGGCCGGCTTCTTCGTGCCGGAACTCTACATCTCCAACCGCATCTCCAAACGTCAGCAGGCGTTGCAGAAGGCGCTGCCGGACGCCCTCGACCTCCTGGTGATCTGCGCGGAGTCCGGCCTGGCGCTCGACGCCGCGCTCGACCGCGTCGCCAACGAGATCGGCGGCGCCAGCCCGGAGCTCGGCGAGGAGCTCTCGCTCACCTCGATCGAGCTCGGTTTCCTGCCCGACCGGCGCCAGGCCCTCCACAACCTGAACCGTCGGACCAACCTGCCGGCGATCCGCGGCGTCGTGAACACGCTGGTCCAGACCGAGAAGTACGGCACGCCGCTCTCGCAGTCGCTGCGCGTCCTCTCGGACGAGTTCCGCGACCAGCGGATGCTCAAGGCCGAGGAGAAGGCGGCCCGCCTGCCGGCCACGATGACCGTGCCGATGATCGTGTTCATCCTGCCGACGCTGTTCATCGTGCTGATCGGGCCGGCCATCCTCAGCATCATGGACCATATCGTCGGATGAGCGCAGGCGCGGAGCGGCACGTTCTTGCAGGCCCCGGCGCGCGGGCCGACCGGACCGCCCGGTACCGGCCGGCCATGGTCGGCGCGCGCCCGGCGCCACCCTGCTCAGAGCGGCAGCGGCCGGCAGTGGTGGCCACGGACCTTGAGGCTGCCGCACAGGGTCTCGGCCTGCGTGGCGTCGGCCAGCGGGCCCACCAGGAGCGGCTGCGGCCCGGCCTGGGTGCCCGCGAGGCGCATCAGGGAGCCCAGCAGATCGCCGTGACGGCTGCGCAGGTCGCGCCAGGCGACGGTCGCCTGCCTCTCGCTACCGTACTCGCCGAGATTGACGAACCAGCGCCCGGTCGGGGAGAGGCCGAGCTCCAGGCCGTCGCCCTCGAGCGCGATTGCGGCGAGCCGGCGGCTGATCGCCGCGTCGTCCGGGTTGTCGGTCGAATCGGGCGGGTGCACGCCGAGCGCCGCCGAGCGCTGGCGGCGGTTCTCGAGCGCGGCGAGCGTGGCGTAGTAGGCGAGGTTGTTCTGGACCGCCTCCTCGTCGAGGTCGAGCCGGCTGACCCGCTCGGCCGCCGCGAGATTGCCGGCGAGCCCGTAGGCGAGCGCCAGGTTCTGCCGGTTGCGCGGGCGCGCCCCCGGCTCGTCCACGACCGCGCGCAGCAGCGCCAGCGCCTGGTCGTGCTGCCCGGAGAGCGCCAGCGACAGACCGAGGTTGTTGCGCAGCAGCACGCTCTCGGGAGCGACCTGCAGGCCGGCCCGATACGCCGCCTGCGCCTCGTCGTGCTGGCCGGCGAGGTCGTAGGCGACGCCCAGGCCGTTGCGCGCATGAACATCGTCGGGCGCACGCTCGACCACCGCCTGGTAGTGCGGAATCGCCATCTCCGGCCGGTTCAGGCCGAGCAGCGCCCGCGCGTAGCCGCGATGCGCCGCGAGGTTGTGCGCATCCTGGTCGAGCGCCTCGCGATAGGCGCGCGCGGCGTCGTCGAAGGCTTCCAGACCGATCAGCGTGTCGCCGAGCAGCACGTAGGCCTCGGGCCGGCCACGGTCCATGGTGATCGCCTGCTGATACAGCTTCACCGCGGCCGCGTGATCACCGGCCGAACGGGTGGAAGCCGCCATGCGCAGCAGCGCGCCGTAACGGCTGTCCTCCCGCTCGGCCTGCGCGGCCAGACGGGGTTCCATCGGCGTGCGTGCGGTGTTGGGGGCGCAGGCCGCCGCGGTCAACAGAAGGCTGCCGGCCACCGCGAACACGGGCCAGCGCTGATACGACATGACGAGCATCGAACGTCCTCCGGCTCAACCAGCGAGCGCCCGTATGCTCCGCGATTATCGTTACCTAAGGGTAAAGACGATGCGCATCCGTGAGTTCGCCCTCGCCGGCCGGCTGGCGCGGCGCGCCTGGCCCTCGGGCACCGGCGGCCAGGCGCTGATCGAGTTCGCGATCATCGCGCCCATCTTTCTCGCCCTTTTGTGCGCGATCTTCGAGTTCTCCGGCATCATGTTCGTGCAGACCCTGCTCGAGGGCGCGGCCCGCGAGGCGTCGCGCTACGGCATCACCGGTCAGGACGGCGGCGAGATCAGCCGTGAAGATCGGATCGTGCAGATCGTGACCGACAACAGCTACGGCATCGTCGACGTCGCCGAGCTGCAGATGGAGACCCTGGTCTACGCGCGCTTCGAGGACATCGGCCGGCCCGAGCCGTTCACCGACCAGAACGGCAACGGGCTCTACGACGCCGGCGAGCCGTACACCGACATCAACGGCAACGGCCAGTGGGACGCCGATATGGGTGCCGCGGGCCTGGGCGGCCCGGGCGACATCGTGGTGTACCGCCTGCGCTACGACTGGCCGGTCATGATTCCGCTGTTCGTGCCCTGGCTCGGCCAGAGCGTGGCCCTGCGCGCCAACATCGTGGTGCGCAACGAGCCGTTCCCGGGCACCTGAGGGCAGGGATGGAGGCCGAACCATGACGGCGTCGCCGACGTGGCCCGCAGCGGCGGGGCGGGGGTGGCTGCGCGAGCTCCTGCACTCCCGGCGGGGCAACATCGCGGTCGAGTTCGCGCTCGCAGCACCGGTGCTGATCCTGTTCGTGCTCGGCAGCCTGGAGCTCGCCCGCTACGTGCTCCTGCAGCACAAGATCGAGCGTGTCGCCATCACCGTCTCGGACCTGGTCGCGCGGGCGCAGACGATCAAGCAGAGCGAGATCGACGACATCTTCCTCGCCGCGGGCGAGGTGGCGATTCCCTACGATCTGCCGGGTCTGGGCCGGGTGATCGTGTCCTCGGTCGTCAACCAGGACGGCAACGGCCCGAAGATCGCCTGGCAGCGCAGCGGCGGCGGCACGCTCGCCGCCGCGAGCGCGCTCGGCATCGAGGGCGGCACGGCCACGCTGCCGGCCGACTTCCAGGTGCGCCAGGGCGAGACCGCGATCATCGCCGAAGTGTTCTTCGACTTCACGCCGTTCCTGAGCGAGCGAATCGTGGCCCCGGGCACGATCTACAAGCGCGCCCACCACCGCCCGCGCCTCGGCACGCTGCGCGAGGTGGAGGACGGCTGAGGCGTCATTAACCTGCGCTTAAGCGGGCGCGTGCGAAACTAGGCTGCGGCGCGAGGTAAGCGCCGGTCTGCTCCCAATTGGAACGTATCGTGTGGAACGAGCGGTGACCGAGACCTACGCCGAGACGATCGCGCTGATCGAGCGCTTGCACCGGCGCTTCCTCGACGTGCTGCGAATCGAGCTGGAGCGCCTCGGCGTCGATCAGATCAACAACATCCAGAGCCTGCTGCTGGCCAACATCGGCGACGACGAGGTCAGCGTCGGCGAGCTGATGAGCCGCGGCTACTACCTGGGCTCGAACGTCTCCTACAACCTCAAGAGCCTGGTCGCGGCGGGTCTCGTCATCCAGGAGCGCTCCCAGCACGACCGGCGCGTGGTGCGCGTCCGCCTCTCGCCGCAGGGAAAGGCGCTGCGCGGCGAGATCGCCGGCATCTTCCGGCGCCACGTCGAGGCGCTCGCCGCGCAGGGCGGGCTCGAGCCGCTCGGCCAGCTCAATGCGATCCTCTACCGGCTCGAGGCCTTCTGGGCCGACCGGCTGGTCAATCGCGGGGTGCGGCGCCCGTCAGGCTTCGGTGATCTTGCCGAGCAGCACGCGGCGGTCGGCGCCGGTGATTGAGGGCACGTTGGCCGGGCGCTCGTCGATCCGATCCGACGCCAGCACGGCGAACGCGATCGCCTCCTTGGCGTCCACCGGCAGGCCGTAGGCGTCGCTCGGGCGCACCGGCACCGGCGCGAAGCGCGCCGCCAGCCGCCGCATCAGCTCGGGGTTGCGCGCCCCGCCCCCGCTCACGACCACCGCGTCCACCGGGCACTCGGCCGCGACGAAGCGCGCGTAGGCCTCCCGGATGCCGACCGCCGTGAGCTCGGCCGCGGTCGCCAGCAGGTCGCACCAGTCCTGCTCGCTGCGCGGCGCGGCCCGGGCGAGCAGCGCTTCGACCAAGGCCGGACCGAACTGCTCCCGGCCGGTGGATTTGGGCGGCGTCTCGGCGAAGAAGGGATGCGCCAGAAGCTCCCGAAGCAGGTCATCGCGCACCCGCCCGCGCGCCGCCATCTGCCCGTCCAGATCGGCGCGCCGGGCACCCCTGGTGTAGCGTTCGACCAGCCCGTCGAGCACCATGTTGCCGGGCCCGCAGTCCATGCCGCGCAAGGCACCGACGTCGCCGCCATCGCGGGGCAAGGCGGTGAAGTTGGCGATGCCGCCGATGTTGACCGCCAGGATCGCTTCCCCGCGCCCGCCGAGCAGGCGATGATCGAGATGCGGCACGAGCGGCGCGCCGGACCCGCCGGCCGCGACGTCCGCGGCGCGGAAGTCGTGCACCACGGGGCAGCCGAAGCGGAGCGCCATGGCCGTGGGCTCGCCAAGCTGCAGCGTCGTCACGCGGTGCTCGTGCCAGACGGTCTGGCCATGGCTGCCGATGAGGTGCAGATCCAGCGGATGGCGCGCGAGCACATCCGCCAGCGCCTCGGCGAAGAAGCGCCCGAGCCGGATGTCGGCCCTCGCGATCGCGCCGACATCGCCCAGCCGCTCGGCGGCGAGCCCGTCGCGCAGGTCCGAAGGCATGGCCACGGTCTCGAAGGCCAGGAGCTCGAAGTCCAGCCGCTCACCCGGCCGGATCCGGCAGAGCGCCACGTCCAGGCCGTCCATCGACGTCCCGCTCATGAGGCCCGCGACCTGCCGCACCGGCATGGCCCGGACCTCGGCGAGCCGCACCATGATCCTGGCGCCTGCCTACTCGGCGGGCTCGACCACCGGCGTCGCGGCGGCCGCCGGGGCGCGGCGCGGCAGGCCCAGACCCACCACGATCGGGACGATGCAGCATGCCACCATGACCAGGAAGACGCCGACGAAGGAGCCGGTGGCGCCGTAGATCGCCGCGATCAGCGGCACGCCCAAAGCGCTCAGGCCGAGCGCCAGGACGAACTTGGCGCCGTAGGCGGTGGCGCGCCAGCTCTGCGGCGTGTAGCGCGCGATCAGGCAGTTCTCGACCGGCTGGGTGCCGGTCTGCACGGCGACCGCGAGCGCCAGCAGCGGGAACAGCAGGAGGCCGAAGGTATAGGCCGCGAGGCCGAGCAGCGCCATCTGGACGGCGTAGCTGAGCGCGTACAGCCAGCGCTCGTCGTGCCGGTCGGCGAGCGCCCCGCCCACGATCTGGCCCAGCGCCGAGATCAGATAGACCACCGAGACGAGCGAGCCCGCGGCCGTGGCGCTCAGCCCGATGACGTCACCCAGGCGGTCCTGGAAGATCTTGGGCATGCCGATTGAGCTCATCTGGAAGATCAGGCCGGCGAACAGGATCGAGCCGAACAGCATGAACAGCCCGCGCCGGGCCTGGTCGCGCGTCGGCGGCGCCTCGCTCGGCCGATAGCCCGCGCGCACCATGGCGAGCCGGCCGCTCGCCACCCCGAGCCAGAACGCCACCCCGGTCGCGAGGCAGACGATCCCGGGCACGAGAAAGGCCGCGCGCCAGCTGATCAGATCGGAGAGCACGCCCGCAATCAGCCCGGCGGCGCCGATGCCCAGGGCACCGTAGACGCCGTTGACCCCGAGCACGCGGCCGGGTCGCTCGCTTGCACCCACCAGCCACGCGATCCCGACCGGATGGTAGATGGAGGCGAAGATGCCGATCAAGGTCAGTCCCGCGGCGAGCGACCAGGGCCCGAACGCCAGCCCGGTAAGCAGCGCGCTCGCGCCGGTGCCGAGGAAGAACAGGCTCATCATGTGACCGCTGTGCCAGCGATCGGCGAGCCAGCCCGCCGGCAGCGAGCCGATCCCGAACAGGAGGTAGCCCGCGAAGCCCAGCGGCAGAAGCTCGGCGTAGCCCAGCCCCCACTGGCCCTCCAGCGCCAGGACCGCCGTCGGATAGAGCAGCATCACGAGATGCGCGTAAGTGTGGCCGACGTTGACGAACAGCGTGGTCGGCCGGACGGTCGGGTCGGTCATCGGAGGCGCATCGGGTCCTCGGGGAGCCAAGCGCGCGATCATGGCAAACGCGCAGCCGTTTGGCCAGCCGGCCTCCCGGGCGGCAGCCATGCGCAGATGCCGCCCCTGCAGTCTCATCCGGCCCGGGCGGGACCCCACTCCATGACTTTCGCGAGGAGGCGCGCGCGATCGATGGGTTTGGTGATGTAATCGTTCATGCCCGCCGCGAGACAGGGCTGGTCGTCGCCCATCATGGCGTTGGCGGTGATCGCCACGATCGGCACCTTGGCTCTGGCTCCCCGCAGCGCGCGGATGCGTCGCGTCGCCTCCAGCCCGTCGACGCCCGGCATCTGCACGTCCATGAGCACGAGATCGTAGCGCTGCTTGCGCACCGCCTCGACGGCGGCCGCGCCGTCGCCCACGACTTCAATCCGGTGACCCGCCCTTTCGAGCATCAGGACGGCGATCCGGCAGTTCACCGGATTGTCGTCGGCGAGCAGGATCCGCAGCGGCGCCGAGCGTTGCTCGGACATGCTGTGCACGGTGATCAGCGCCGCCTCGGCGCCGTCCGGCTCGGAGGCGGGCGGGCCAGCGCGCAGCTGCAGGAGGCAGTCCAGGAGCATGCTGGCGGTGAGAGGTTTGGGCAGGTACGCGGCGAAGCCGATCGAGGTGACGCGCGCGGCATCGCCTCGCAGGCCGGACGACGCGATCATGACCAGCACCGTCTCGCGCAGGGCGGGGTCCGTCTTGATGCGATCGCCCAGCTCCTCGCCGCTGATATCAGGCAGGGAGCGGTCGACCAGCGCGACCTCGATCGGCTGCCTGCGAGCAGAGGCTTGCCGGAGCGTGGCGAGGGCAGCCTCGCCGGAGGTCGCGCTCGCGGGCTCGATGCCCCAGCTCCGGGTCTGCTGCTCCAGCATGGCGCGCGTGGTCGGGTTCGGATCGACGATCAGGAGCCGCGTGCCCGCGATCTCGGCCGCCGGCCGCCTGGGCTCGACCCGGCCCTGCGTGCGCGCCAGCAGCAGCGAGAACGCGAACTGCGTGCCCGCGCCGGGACGGCTCTGCACCTCGATCTCGCCGCCCATGAGCCCGACCAGCCGCTTGCAGATGCTGAGCCCGAGCCCGCTGCCGCCGTAGAGGCGCTGCACCGACGGATCGGCCTGGGCGAAAGGGGTGAACAACCGGGCCTGCGCATGTTCGGGGATGCCGATCCCGGTATCGGTCACGGTGAAGCCGAGCCGCACCTCGCCCGAGGCCTGTTCCAGGAGCCGCACGCGCAGGCGCACGTCACCGGCTGCGGTGAATTTGATCGCATTGCCGAGCAGGTTGAGGAGGATCTGGCGCAGCCGGCCCGGATCGCCGCGGAGCGCCCTGGGCACCTCCGCCTCGAGCCCCAGATCGAGCTGCAGGCCTTTGGCGCGCGCCCGCGGCTCCACCATCGCGGCGATCCGATCGAGCAGGTTCTGCAGATCGAAATCGATGCGGTCGAGCTCCAGGCGGCCCGCCTCCATGCGCGAAAGGTCGAGGATGTCGTTGATGATCGTGACCAGCGCCTGGCCGGAATCGTGCACGGTCTCCGCGAAGGCGCGCTGCTCCTCGGACAAGGGCGTCTCGAGCAGCAGCCGCGTCATGCCGATCACGCCGTTCATCGGTTCGCGGATCTCGTGACTCATGGTCGCGAGAAACATGGACTTGGCCGCATCGGCGCTCTCCGCCGCGGCGCAACGGCGCCGCAGATGCTCCACCTCCTGGCGCAGGTCCGCCAGCTCTGCCGCCGCTGCGCGGCCTTGGGGATCTTCCGAAGGCGCGACCACCATGCCGGGACCCTCCTGTCACAATCAAAAGCGAGCACGTCCCCAGAACATGGCCCTTTATGGTTGATGAATAGCAAACACCGCCCCGACTTGACTTTAGGTTCACATTCCTATATAGATCGTGCGTTTCCTCGCCCGGCGCGTTCCGGCCCCCGCGGCCAGTCTCGAACGCCCGTGGCATCCCCGACATCTCCGGAGACTACCCATGACCGGTGCATCTGCGCCCGGCTCTCGGCGACCTGCCGAGTCCCGGCGGATCGACTGGCGTCTGGGCGCTCAGCTGCTCGCCCAGGGCATGTCCGTGGTCGGCACGGCGGCGCGTCTCGGCTGCTCGCGCAGCGCGGTCTCACGCAAGCGCAGCGCCGATGCCATCTTCCGCGGGTGGATCGAGGAAATCCGCACGCAGCATCCGGAACACATGGCCGAGCGCATCGCATGCCTGCGCCGGACACTGCAGGATGCGATCGAGGCGGAGGTCAGAAGCGGCAACGTGCGGGTGATCCTGTGGCTCGCCGACCGCCTGAAGCTGGTCACGCCGCCCGGCGAGCGTACGCCCGAACAGGAGCTGCGCCACCTGCTCGGCACCCTGAGCCAGGACGAGCTGCGGGAGTTCGAAGGCCTGCGCGACGCGTGAGTGCCCCGAGCCCGGCACTCGCCCGCTCAGCCGGGGCCGGCCTCGCGCTGGAGGATCAGATCGACGCCGCGCTCGTAATAGAGCGTCAAGCCGTTGTCGAAGGTTACGAACCTGTAGCCCGAGACGTCGGCGCCCCCGGCCGTGACATGCCGCCCGGCCTGCCCGTCCGCCACCACTTTGGCGTCGGTGCTGATGCCGAGGCTGCGCAAGCCCGAATCGTTGAAGAAGACGATCTCGCCGTTGTCGTCGCTGACCAGGTCCGCCATGGTCAGCTCCACATCCGCCCGCCCCTCCTCGCCGGAGCGCCTCGAATCGGGCGCACCAGCCGGCTCAGACTCGGGACCCGGGTTCAGGCGAGCGAAGGCCCGGCCCAGCTCGGTGAGCGCCTGATCCGTCCCGAGCGGTTTGGCCTGAGCGGCTCTCGGATCTTTGCTTGCCATGAGGGGCATTTTGCCGATGTGCGACCTGATCTTGGTGTAGGTAACCTTAATGCTCGTTGATGACAAGGTGAGCGCCGGTCGGCAACGGGTCGATGCTGCATCCCGGTATATGAAATCGACTTGAACCCGCCTCCACAACATGCTCGAGAGGCGGCTGAATCGGCCGCGAGCCGGTGGCGGCCGCTCTTTTAGCGTTACATGAAGAAAGGTGCCTAAGCTCCGCTTGCTCAAAAGCGACCGCGAGCGCGCGGGTCGAGCGCAGATCGTGGCCGGGCCGGCGAGCCGGGTGGCTCTGTCAATCTACGGCCGGCTGCCGGACAATCGTGCGTCACACGCCCCCTCGGTACGCCCTCAGGAGCGGGTCGGCCGAACCCCGAGGGCGCGGGCCGCGATCTCCTCCAGCCACGGCGGATGGACGAAGGCGGCCGCATGCATCGCCGGCGAGTAGCAGCGCAGCCCGGCCGGGATCGGCCGCTCGGCGAGCCGCTCGACGCCGAGCACCCGCTTGGCCGGATCGTCGCTCGCGAAGCCGAACGCGAACGGCCCGCCGAAGTAGGTCGGCAGGGCACAGCTATAGAAGCCCACGTCGGCAAAGTGCGCGTGCAGCCGGCGCAGCATGCTGGCGAGAATCTGCTCCTCGCCGAAGGGATTGCCGCTCTGGCTCACCAGGATGCCGCCCGGGTGCAGGCGGGAGCGGCAATCGCCGTAGAAGGCCTCGCCGAACAGAACCTCGCCGGGCCCCACCGGGTCGGTCGAATCGACCAGCACGACGTCGAACGCACGCTCGGTCTCGGCCACGTATTCGATGCCGTCGGCGAAGACGAGCTCGGCGCGCGGATCGTCGAAGGCGCCCCGGCTGATGCTCCCCAGATAGCGCTTCGAGATCTCGACCACCTGCGGGTCGAGCTCGACCAGCACGACCCGCTCGATGCCCGGGTGCTTGAGGACCTCCTCGAGCGTGCCGCCGTCACCGCCGCCGATGATCAGCACCTCGCGCGCCGCGCCATGGGCCAGCAGCGGCACGTGCGTTATCATCTCGTGGTAGGCGAACTCGTCCCGCTCGGTGGTCTGCAGCACGCCATCCAGGGCGAGGACGCGGCCGAAATCCAGCGAGTCGAACACGAGCAGCTCCTGCAGGCCGGTGTGGCCCCGAAAGACGACCTGCTCGATCTTGATTCGCTGGCGCCAGCGCGGGTGGTAGGTCTCCTCGAACCACTCCATCAGCTGGCGCCGCGCATGTGCTCCGAGATCGCCATCCGGCCGGGCCGGAACGAGTGCTTGAGGATCGGCACGATCTTGTGGGGCTCGGCCGCACCGCACATGAACGCATCCAGCGCGGCGTAGCCCCGCTCCGGCCAGGTGTGGATCGAGATGTGCGATTCCGCGAGCACCGCCACGCCCGAGATCCCGCCGTTGGGCGAGAACGCGTGCAGATGGATGTGCACAAGGGTGGCGCCGGCCGCCTGCACGGAGCGCCGCAGAGCCAGCTCGATCACGCCGACATCGTCGAGATGATCGGCGTCCCACAGATCGATGATCAGGTGGCTTCCGGCGTAGCGCAGACCGTTGCGCTCGATGAAGTAGTCCTGCTGGCCGTCCGCAGCCGCGTCGCGCCGGTCTGTGACAGCCTGATTACCCGCTTGGACCTCGACCTCCGCTCGGGCGTCTCTCGCCTCCGCTTCGGTATCCACCCCAATTTGGGCAAGAGAGTGGCGCGTCATCGCTCTCCCCCGCAAACCAGTAGTGACCCGAAGGTTTAGAGCCCCGCCATATGTCCTTTCAGGCCCGGGAATGCAAGGGCGAACCGGCAGGATTCTCTGCACGCAGCAACCCTCGCGGCCGGATGCATCCTGCCGCTCACCGCCGCCACGCGTCGGCCGCTTGTCGTGCCGATCTCGTTGATTTTGGTCGCGCGGCCGCCGTCTGCAAGGGGCGGATCGACGACGCCGCGTCGCGGAGCGCACATAGCCCGATGAGATCATCGGCGACGATGGGCGCGGCCTGCCGGGGTGATCGCGGTCGACACCTCGGCGCGCGCGGCGATCCTCTTCATGGAGCCGGCCGCGCCGGCGTTCTCGAGGGCTCTCGCGCAGGCCCCGAGCGCCTGTCTTGCGGCAGCCAATCTCCTTGAGCTCACACTCGTGATCGACAACCGCGAGGCCCCCGAGCAGCTCCTCGATCTGGACGCCTTCCTCAGCGACGGCGGCATCCGCATCGTCCCGGTCACCGCCAGACACGCCCGTTTCGCCCGCGAGGCGTACCGCCGCTTCGGCTGCGGCAACCACCCGGCCGGGCTGAACTTCGGCGACTGCTTCGCCTACGCGCCCGCCAAAGAGGGCGACCTGCCGCTCCTGTTCAAGGGCGACGACTTCGCACGAACGGATATCCGCCCGGCTCTGTGATCTGGCCGAGATGGCACGTCTCAGAGCGTCCGCTCCGCGCGGGCGAGCGGCCCTCGGGGCTCTGACGCCTTTCTCGTCGGGGTCTGCCTGAACCGGCCCCTGCGGCAGCGGCGAGACCTGCGCGAACAGCTCGAGTTCGTCGGCCGGATGCTCTTCATCCCGTTCTTCTTCGTCGAGACGGGGATGCGGCTGGAGCCGGCGGTGCTCGTCGGACGGCTCGAGACCTGGGCGATGGCGGGTTTGCTCCTCGCCGTGGTGCTGTTCGGCAAGTCCACCGCCGTCTGGCTCACCGGCGCGGCCTTCGGCTCGGGCCGCTCCTGACCGGTTTCGCGGGCCGGCGCCTCGCCGAGCGCCAGCGGCCGGCCCTGATGACGAGATTCCGGTCCGACGCGCGTCCTTGCGCAAACTGCCCCCCGGGCTGAGCTTTGGCTAACTTGCCGGCCATCAGCACGGGCTGGCATTCGGAGGACGTGATCACTTGCGCCGACAGATCACGCGATGCCGATCCAGACCGCCGAGGCGCGGCCGACGCGGAGCATGTTCTCGTCGTCCATGCGGCCGAATGCAACCCGGATCTTGTCCCGCCGGAACGTCGTCGGCTTGTCGACCATGATCTGCGAGACCAGCCGGAGGCCGTTGGTGGGAGTCGGCTCGACGGTGATCCGGAACTGCGGCGCGCTGCGAATCTCGCTGGTCAACGGCAGTACCGTCACGGTCGGATGAGTCTGGTTGAAGAGATCCGACTGGATCACCAGCGCCGGCCGCGGTTTACCGAAGTCGCCGGGCAGGGCCACGGCCACGAGATCGCCCCGCCTCACGGCTGCCAGCCATCGGTGTCCTGCAGCGCCTCCAGCTCGTCCATGATCGCCTGTTCGGCAGGATCGTTGGCGACGAGCAGCGATTGTCGGCGGCACTCGGCCGCGAAAGCGGGCGAGCGGGTGTCAGGAACCCATAGCTGAATCTGCCGGAAACCCTTGGCGCGCAGGCGTTCGCGATAGCGGCGGCCGTTGTCGTGCTTAGGGGAGCGGCTTGCCGGCATGCAGCGTCCTCCGTCACGGACCTGATGACAAGTCACATTCCGCAACATTGCACCTGCAAGCCTAGTAGCGCGTGTATGCGGCCATCTACACGTGGCTTTTGACCTCCGCGGTCACGTCGGGATGGGTGACGGCACCCTTTGTGTGCGGGCGACGATCTGAGTATAGTTCATGCGCGAGCACGCCGAAGCAGGTTGTGCCAGTCTTGCTGGTCAAGCGCAAACCCT
>CAZXYL010000583.1:0-13383 GCA_964644915.1 uncultured Geminicoccaceae bacterium | reverse complement strand
CGGCCGTCGACCATGAGCCCGCGCGGCTCGGTGCCGTAGGGCTGGAAGCCGAGCCTGCGGTAGAGCTGGATCGCCGGCTGATTGGTCGTGACCACCGCCGCGTGCAGCTGCAGGACGCGGCCGCGCGCCGCTTCGATCACCTGCGCGACCAGGGCGCTGCCCAGGCCCTCGCGGCGGATGCCGGGGCGGACGAAGACGCCGCGCAGCGTGCCCTTGTGGCGCTTCTTCTCGAGCGCTTCGATGCCGAGCCCGGCGATGCCGCACAGCTCGCCCCCGACCAGGGCGCCGAACACGGGGTGATCCGGGCGGCCGAGCCGCGCGGCGACGTCCGCAGCCGTCTGCGCCGCCTCCTCCTCCAGGCTCGGGGCGAAGGCGCAGGGATGAAGACGCAGCCCTTCCAGCCGGATCTCCCGATAGGCGGGGGCGTCCGCGGGATCGAGCAGGCGTATGTGGTGGATCATGGCAGGCTCCGAGCATTGGAATGGACCGTGAGTGGGCCCGGAGCGTCGTCGTCGCAGCCGATCACCTGCGGCACGTCCAAGCGCGGAAGCGAGCGGCTGGCGGAACGTCGGCATGCTGGCTGCGGTCATGGCCTCGATCTTCTCGATCCGTCCGGCCCACCCTCTGGCTTCGGGACCGGACCGGGAACACGCGCGAACGGAAGGCGCCCCAAGGGCGCGTTCAGCTGCGCCGTCGTCGTCGGGCGCTCGAGCTCCGGTGCGTGCACGCGATCAAGACCATGAGCGCAACCTAGTCGGGAGCCGGGGCCACGGCAAGGGACTGCTTGCCGCGCACCGCCGCGGACCCCGCTGTCCCGGTTGTGCCGCTGCGCCGATCCGACTAGCTTGGCGCCGGCGCAATCGAGGGAGGATCGTGATGGCCAAATGTGCCTTCATCGGCCTGGGCGTGATGGGCTACCCGATGGCCGGCCATCTGGCGGCCAAGGGCCACGAGGTCTGCGTCTACAACCGCTCGGCCGGGAAGGCCGAGCAGTGGACACGCCAGCACGGCGGGCGCGCCGCACCGACGCCGCGGCAGGCCGCGGAAGGCGCCGAGTTCGTCTTCATGTGCGTCGGCAACGACGACGACATCCGGAGCGTCGCCCACGGCGACGACGGCGCGTTCGCCGGCCTCGGCCGGGACTGCATCCTGATCGACCACACCACCGCCTCGGCCGAGATCGCGCGCGAGCTCGACAGCCACGCCAAGGAGGCCGGCAAGCACTTCATCGACGCGCCCGTCTCGGGCGGCCAGGCCGGCGCCGAAAACGGCCAGCTCGCCATCATGTGCGGCGGCGAGCAGGCGGCGTTCGGCCGTGCGCAGCCGGTGATGCAGTCCTATGGCAAGGCCGTGACCCTGCTCGGCCCGGCGGGTGCCGGGCAGCTCACCAAGATGGTCAACCAGATCTGCATCGCGGGGCTGGTGCAGGGCCTCTCGGAAGCGATCAACTTCGGCATGCGCGCCGGCCTGCCCATGGAGAAAGTCCTGGACGAGGTGATCTCCAAGGGCGCCGCCCAGTCCTGGCAGATGGAGAACCGCGGCAAGACCATGCTCCAGGGCAAGTTCGATTTCGGCTTCGCGGTCAACTGGATGCGCAAGGATCTCAAGATCTGCATGGAGGAAGCGGACCGCAACGGCGCGCTCCTGCCGGTGACCGCGCTGGTCGATCAGTTCTACCACCAGGTGCAGAACGCCGGCGGCGGCCGCTGGGACACCTCGAGCCTGATCCACAATCTCATGAGGGCGAACCCGCCCGAGCGCTGATCCGCGGCTGGCAGCCCGGCGGCCGGCCTCGCGAGATCCGGCTCGGCGCAGTCCCGCGAGCCCGGCGGGGCCGCCGCTGCCGACCTGGAGCGCTTCCGTCGAGCGCTCTCCTCAGTGCACGCCGGGGACGAAGATGTAGCCGGCGCCGCGCACGGTCTTGATCACCTGCGGCTTGGAGGGATCGGCCTCGATCTTGCGCCGCAGGCGCGCGATCCGGATGTCGATGCTGCGATCGAACGGCTCCCAGTCCTTGTTGTGGGCGAGGTCGAGCAGGCGGTCGCGGCTGAGGACGCGATTGGGGTTGTCCGCAAATGCCTTCAAGAGATCGAATTCCATGCTGGTGATCGGCACCTCCTGCCCCTCGGGGTCGTACAGGCGATGCGCGTCCAGATCGAGGCGGAAAGCGCCGAACCGGGCCGAAGATGCCCGATCGACGGGTGGTTCCTCGACCGGTGGCGCGCCCGGCTGGACGCGCCGCAGCACGGAGCGCACCCGGGCCAGGAGCTCGCGCAGATCGACCGGCTTGGGGATGTAGTCGTCCGCCCCCATCTCCAGGCCGACGATGCGATCGACCACGCCCCCGGCCGCCGTCAGCATCACGATGCCCGTCTTGGTATGCTCGCGCAGGTAACGCGCGAGCGAGAGCCCGTCCTCGCCCGGCATGGTGATGTCGAGGATCGCGAGATCGGCGGGCCGCTCCGCGATGATCCTGCGCATTGCGGCACCGTCCTCGGCCGCGCTCACCTCGAAGCCGGCGTGGCCGAGATAATCCGTCAGCATGATCCGGATCTCGGGCTCGTCGTCGACAACGACGATGTGCGGGGGCTCAGCCATGGCCATCCTCGCTCGGCAGAGAGCTGCTGTTACAATTGAAACATATCCGCCCCGCTCAGACATCAAGCTGAAAAAGAGACGGAGTACAAGCGGCTCGAGTCCGCCGGGGTATCCGCCCCCGCCCGGACCCGGTTCTCCCCGACGCAGCCACGCGCCTGCGGACGCGCGACCGCGATTGAGGTATGCTCGGCAGCAACGTCAGATCGTCGACGGATTCGCGCAGGACTGCACGCGCGCCCCGGGCCCGCCCTTGGAGACGGCGGTCGCTCGAGGGTGGCCGGGGCGGGGAAAGCATGGCGACCCGGCAGGGACGTATTCTGTCGCGCAATTACGCGATCGCTGCGACGGCGAGCCTCGTGCCCCTGCTCGTGCTCATCGTCGTGCTCGCGGTCCTGCAGTTCACGGCGCAGCGCGACCAGCTGCTGGCGGAACTCCAGGAGGACGCCACCAGACACAACGTGATGCTGAGCGGCGTCGTCAAATCCGTGCGGGACTATGTGCTCTCGCTCGGCACCTGGGCGGAACACTACGCGGGCGCGGGGCGCGAGCCGGAGCGGGCGGCGTCGGCCGGGGCGCCGCGGCCGCCGCATCAGGAGGCTCACCTGTTCATGCGCAGCGATCGTCTTCGGGCCGATGGCGAGGCGGAGCAGGGCCTTGCCGCGAGCCTGTCACCGCACATGCAGGTTTCGCATCGGACGATGCCCTATCTGCGCTGGAGCTACTACTTCTCGGCCGGCGAGGACCTGTTCGGGCTGTTCCCGCCGCCCGACGGCCAGTTCCCCGGCGGGGTGAGGTCCCGCCCGCGCGAGGACGAGGTCTTCGAGCAGCTCTTCGAATACGAGATCTTCCGCTCCGGCACGCCGGAGCACAATCGGGACCGGCGCGGCTACTGGACCGAGGCCTATCTCGACCCCGGTGGGGCCGGCTGGGTGGTCGCGCATGCGCTGCCGGTCTACCGGGGCGAGCGCTTTCGCGGCATCGTCGGCACCGCGGTGCTGCTCGATTTTCTCACTGGCTTCGTGCGCGCGTTCGACTACCCGTGCGGCCGGCTCTGGCTGGTCAACGATCGCGACCAGGTGCTGGCGGCGTCCGACGGCCGCACCGTCACGGGCCTCGACCTGCTCGCGCTCGCGGACGTGCTGCCCGCGTCCTTGCGCGACCTGCCGAACGATCAGCTGCTGCGGCCCTTCGAGGGCGTCCGCCGGATCGGCGATACCTACGTCCTGAGCCAGCCGGTCGGCATGGCACCCTGGCATCTGCTGTTCGTGGTCACGCCCGACGAGCTGAACCAGGTGCTCCTGCCCCGCTTCGTGCCCTACGCCCTGATCCTCGCCGGCATTCTCCTCACGCTGCTGCTCGCGCACCAGCTGCGGCAGCGGCTGATCATCGGGCCGGCGCTCTCGCTGCTCGAGTACATCCGCGCGGAGAGCCAGGACGGGCACCCGACCAGGCCCGTGCTGCCGGCGGTCTGGCGTCCCTGGCTGGACGCGGTGGCCGACGCGTTCGCCGCCAAGCGGGAGTCACTGCACAGCGTGCGGGAGCGCGAGCAGCACTTCAAGGCCCTGGCCGAGCTGCATCCCGTGCCGGTGGTGGTCAGCCGGATCGAGGACAGCACTGTCCTGCACTGCAATCAGGCCTACGCCGATCTGTTCGCGACCGGCCGTGAGGACGTTCTCGCCGGGCCGACGACCAGGTTCTACGTCAATCCCGAGGATCGGCAACGGCTGGTGGACGCCGTCCGCCGGCATGGCGCCGTCGAAGGGCTGGAGACCGAGGGCCGCCGCGCCGATGGCACCACCTTCCCGGCCGTATTGACCTCGCGGCTGATCGAGTTCCAGGGCGCCGAAGCCATCGTCTCAGGTGTGGTCGACCTGACGGAGCGTAAGCGCGCAGAGGCGGAGATCGCGCGCCAGCGCGAGGCGTTGCGCGAGAGCGAGCAGCGCTTTCGCACCATCGCCGAGGCGCACCCGGTGCCGATGTACATCCTCAGGCGCTCGGACCGCCGCATCCTCTACGCCAGCCAGCGTTTCGCCGAGCTCATGGGGATGACGCTGGAGGAGGTCTACCGGCGCTCGTCGAAGCAGTTCTATCCGATCGGGGAGGAACGGCGGCGGATCGCGCAGGCCCTGCGGCGGGACCGGGCGATCCAGGATTTCGAGGTCACCGCCCAGCGCCTCGACGGCAGCACCTTCCCGGCGGCGGTCACGGCGCAGCTGATCGAGTACGAGGGCGAGGAGGCGGGCGTCTTCGGCATCGTCGATCTCAGCGAGCCGAAGGCGACCCAGGCCGAGATCGCGCGCCAGCGTGAGGCCCTGCACCAGAGCGAGAAGCTGAACGCGCTGGGCGCCCTGCTCGCCAGCGTCGCGCACGAGCTCAACAACCCGCTTTCGGTGGTGGTCGGGTACGCCACCATGATGCGCGACCTGGCGCCGGACGAGGCGACCAAGGATCGTGCGGTCCGCATCCATGCCGCGGCCGAGCGCTGCGCGCGCATCGTCAAGACCTTCCTCGCCATGGCGCGGCGCAAGCCGGAGAGCCGGGGCGCGGTGCAGGTGAATCAGATCATCGAGGCGGCGCTCGAGGTCGCGGGCTACGGCCTGCGCACCGCCGACATCAGCGTCAGCCTCGACCTCGCGCCGGACCTGCCCGAGCTGTCGGGCGACGCCGACCAGCTCACCCTGGTGTTCATGAACCTGGTCGTGAACGCGCAGCAGGCGCTGCAGGCGGCGCCACCGCCCCGGCGCCTGCAGATCGTGACCGCGCAGGAGGGCGCTTCGGTGCGGATCGAGATCACCGACAACGGCCCGGGCATCCCGGAGGAGATCCGGGCGCGCATCTTCGAGCCGTTCTTCACCACCAAGCCGCAGGGCGTGGGCACCGGCATCGGCCTGTCCGTGTGCCATAGCCTGGTCACGGCGCACGGCGGCGAGATCAGCGTGGGCCCGGCACCGGACGGCGGCAGCCGGTTCGTCGTGCTGCTGCCCACGGCGACCGTCGAGGCCAGCTTGCCGGCCGCGGCCCCGGAGGTCCCGAGCCGTGCGAGCGGCCGCATCCTGGTGGTGGAGGA
The DNA here is from genome assembly GCA_964644915.1 of uncultured Geminicoccaceae bacterium. Taxonomy (GTDB): domain Bacteria; phylum Pseudomonadota; class Alphaproteobacteria; order Geminicoccales; family Geminicoccaceae; genus CAZXYL01. The sequence continues at coordinate 7,718 of CAZXYL010000583.1, read as the reverse complement.
CGAGGTCGAGATCGCCGACATGCTGGCCGAGATGCTGGGCCGCGACGGCCACGAGGTGCTGGTCGCCGGCAGCGGCCGCGAGGCACTGGAGCGGCTCGACGCGCAGCCGGTCGATCTCATCATCAGCGACCTGCACATGGCCGATCTCGACGGGCCGGAGCTGTACAAGACTCTGATGGAGCGCTGGCCCGGGCGCGCCGGCCGCATGGTGTTCATGACCGGCGACGTGCTCGGCGCGGACATGGCGGACTTCCTGCGCCAGGCGCGCCTGCCGGTGTTCGACAAGCCGATCGACCCCTACGAGATCCGCATCAAGGTGCGGGCGCACCTCGCGAGCCTCGGGCGCGCCGCCGAGTAGGCGCCAGCCCTCAGTCGCCCGCGAGCGCGCGCGGCGCGGCGGCGCGCACACGCGCCAGCTGGTCCGCCGCCATCTGCCGGATCTTCTGCGCGTCGAACGGCTTCTCGATCACCGGCGCACGGGTCGCCGCGACGAACTCGCCGGCGTCGGCGCTCAAGGTGTCGCCGGTCACGAACATGATCCGCTCGAGCAGGTCCGGGCGGGTGCGCTCGAGCTCGCGATAGAGCGTCATGCCGTCCATGTCGGGCATGCGCAGATCGCTGATCACGAGGTCGTAGGTGGTGCGCCCGATGCGCTCGAGCGCGCTGCGTCCGCCGTGCGCGATATCGACCCTCATGCCGTCGAGGCGCAGGATCTCCGCCAGCACCTCGGCGATGTCCGGCTCGTCGTCGACGACGAGGACATTGGCGATGGCGCCCCCCCTGGTGGGCACCGGCTGGTCCGTGCCCTGGGCCACGAGCGCCGGCGCGGGCAGCGGCAGCCGCACCGTGAAACGAGCGCCGCCTTCGGGCCGGTTGGCGACGCCGATCTCGCCGTCGTGCGCCTCGACGATGCGCCGGCTGACCGCGAGCCCGATGCCGGTGCCGACGCCCGCGGGCTTGGTCGTGAAGAACGGCTCGAAGATGCGGCCCGCGATCTCCGGCGGCACGCCGGTGCCGGTATCGGCCACCTCGAGCAGCAGGGCGCGGGCGTCGGCATCGAGCCGGGTGGCGATCGAGAGGCGCCGTGGGCCGGCGACCGGCTGCATCGCCTGCTTGGCGTTGATGATCAGGTTCGTCAGCACCTGATGCATCTGATCGGGGTCCGCCCAGATCGGCGGCAGGTCCGGCGCCAGGTCGAGCTCGACCTCGACCCCGGTCGAGCGCAGGCCGTAGACGGCGAGGTCCAGAGCCGCCTGCAGGGCCTCGTTGAGCTGCACCTCCCGACGCTCCGGCGGCCGGCTCCGGGCCATGGCGAGGAAGGTCTTGACGATCCGGGCGCAGCGGTCGGCGGCCGAGCGGATCTTGGCCGCGCGCTCGGCGGCGTCGGTCCCGGCGGCGAGCTCCTGGAGCATCGCCGCCTGGCCCACCACGACCGAGAGCGGGTTGTTGAGCTCGTGCGCCACGCTCGCGAGCAGCGCGCCGAGCGCGCTCATCTTCTCGCTCTGGATCAGGGCCTCGCGCTGGCGCTCGAGCTGCTCCTCGGCCCATTTGCGCTCGGTGATGTCGATGATCGTGCTGACCGTGGCGTCCTTGCCTTCGTACTGCATCAACCGCGAGCTGAACGAGCCCCAGAACACGGTGCCGTCGGTCTTGCGGAACTGCACCTCGATCGAGTGCACGGCGCCCTCGCGCCGGATACGGCCCAGGATCTGGCCGCGCTCCTCGCGTCGCGCGTAGAGGCGCTCGAGGTCGCCGCGCGCCAGATCCTCGTAGCTGGTCTTGAACAGCTCCATGAAGGCGGGGTTGGCGAACAGGATCTGGCGATCCTCGAGGCGCGTGATCGCCACCGGCACGGGGTGCGCCTCGGCGAACACCTTGAAGCGCTGCTCGCTCGCCCGCAGCGCCTGCTCCATCGCCTTGCGCTCGCTGATGTCGACATCGAAGCCGGCGATCTGGGTGATCGCGCCCGTGGCATCGCGGATCGGGAAACGGATCGCCAGGATCCACTCGTACGCGTCGGGCGGATTGGGGGTGTGCTCCTCGGTCACCGTGACCGTGCCGGTGCGCACGACCTCGCGAAGGCAGGCCTCGATCGCCTCGACATCGTGCTGGGCGGGGCTGTCGGCGACGGTGCGGCCGATCATCTGCCGCGCGTCGCACTGCAGGACCTTGCCCATCTCACGGTTGAGGAGGACGTAGCGCCCCTCGAGGTCCTTGAGATACATTCCGACCGGCGCGTGTTCCATGAACGCCGCGAGGCGCGCCTCGCTCTCGCGCCGTGCCTGCTCGGCCTGCTTCTGCTGCGTGATCTCGCGGCCGACCGATTGGTACTCGACCAGCCGTCCCTCGGCATCGAAGATGGCGGTGTCGGTCCACTGCTCCCAGCGCAGATGCCCGTCCGCCAGATCGATCCGCAGGTCGTAGGTGGCGGTGGGCCGTTGCGGCGAGAGCCCCGCCCACTGGCGCAGCACCTCCGCCTGGGCTGGTGCCGGCAGGCTCGCGAGGTCGTTGTAGCCGGCCGACATCTGTTCACGGCTCACCCCGCGGAAGCGGCGGAACGCCTCATTGGCGAAGGTGACCAGGCCGTCCGGACGCTGCCGGATGATGAACTCGTTCTGGACGTCGACCACCGCCCGGTAGCGGGCCTCGCTCGCGCGCAGCGCCTCCTCGACCGCCTTGCGCTCGCTGATGTCGGTGACGGTCGCGAGCATCGCCTGGGTGCCGCCGAAGCTCATCGCCCGCGCCGACATCAGCCCCCACATCGTGCCGCCGTCAGCCCGGCGCAGCTGCACTTCGAAGCCGTCCACGTGCCCCTCGGCCCGCACCCGCTCGATCAGGGTCTTGCGATCCTCCGGGTTGACGTACACGGCCCGGATCGCGTCCGGGTGATGCCCGGCAAACAGACCGAAGGTCTCGAGGGCCAGGGAGTTGGCGAACAGGATCTCGGGCTCCTCGATCCTCGCGATGACGACCGGGAGCGGCACGCACTCGGCGATCGCGCGCCAGAGCTGCTCGCGCTCGCGCAGCTCCTCGCGGCTGCGGATCCGATCGGTGATGTCGCGGGTCAGGAGCACCCGGCCGCCTCCGGGCACGGCGCTCTCGCGGACCCGGATCCAGCGGCCGTCCGCGATCCGGAACTCCTGATCCTCGACCGGCGCCCGGTGGTGCGCGATCCGCCGGGCCGCGAAGTCCGGCCCCATCTCGTCATGGTACATGCCCGCGGCGCCGGCCGCCCGCACCATCTCCTCGAACGTCCTGCCGAGCCGGACGATGGCGCGGAACGCAGGCGGGGAGTTGTCCAGATAGCGCTGGTTGAAGTAGTCCAGCCGGTCGTTCCCATCGTAAATGGCGAGGCCGTCGGCGAGCACCTCGGCGGCGGCCAGCAGGCGATCGTTGCTCTCCTGGGCCGCGCGCGCCGCTGCCTCGGCCGCCTCCTTCGCGGTGACGAGCTCGGCCGTGCGCTCCGCGACGCGTTGGTCGAGCAGCGCGTCGGCACGCCGCTCCGCCCCCGTCACCGCGGCGTCGTCCACGTCCGGCGCCATCTCATCCTGCTGCATCGGGCCCTCGGCGCGTCCCGGCGGCACAGCACCGCCGGAATCGTCCGAAAACTAATGCGCCGGCGGGCTCGGGTCGAGGTTTCCTTGTGCGGCGCAAGGGGGTGCGGGAACCCGGACAGGCTGTTCAGTGGTCCTGCTCGATCGGGAAGCGCGGGATGCTCACGTCGCGATGGAGATCGGTGCCGAGCATCAGGCCGAAGCCGATCAGCACCGTCAGCATCGCGGTGCCCCCATAGGACACCAGAGGCAGCGGCACGCCGACCACCGGGATCAGCCCGGTGACCATGGCGACGTTGATGAAAACGTAGAGGAACAGGGTCGCCGTCACGCCGATGCAGAGCAGGCGGCCGAAGTGGCTGCGGGCGCGGAGCGCGAAGACGAAGCCATAGGCGATCAGGATCGCAAGCAGCGCGAGCAGCCCGAGCGCGCCCATGAGCCCGGCCTCTTCTGCGAGCATGGTGAACGCAAAGTCGGTCTGCTTCTCCGGCAGGAAGCTCAGCTGGCTTTGCGTGCCCTGGAGGAAGCCCTTGCCCCAGATGCCGCCAGAGCCCAACGCGATCTTGGACTGGATGATGTGATAGCCGGCGCCGAGCGGGTCGCGCTCCGGGTCGAGGAAGGTCAACACGCGCCGCCTCTGGTAATCGTGCAGCTGCTGCCAGAGGATCGGCAGCGCCGCGAGCGCGCTACCGAACACCAGCGCGAACTTCCACCAGCGCACGCCGGCGACGAACAGCATCGCGGTGCCGCCGGCGAGCAGCATCACCGACGTGCCGAGGTCGGGCTGCTTGAGGACCAGCACGGTGGGTGCCAGCACAATGAGCAGCGGTGCCACGAGATAGATCGGGCGGGCGACGTCCTCGAGCAGGGCACCGTGGAAATAGCGGGCCAGCGCGAGGACGAGCGCGATCTTCATCATCTCGGAGGGCTGTAGCTGGAACACGCCGAGATCGATCCAGCGTTGCGCGCCCATGCTGACGTGGCCCATGATCTCGACGGCGACCAGGCCCGCGAGCGCCCCGGCGTAGATCGCGTACGCCCAACGGAACCAGAAGCGGACGTCGATCAGCGCGACCACGAGCATGGCGCCGAGGCCGAGCCCGAAGCGCACCCCGTGCCGCCAGGCCCAGGGGTCGTGCGAGCCGCCGGCGGCCGAGTAGAGCACGCCGTAGCCGACCAGTGCCGTCAGCGCGACCAGGCAGACGAACGGCCAGTGCAGCTGGCGCAGCTTTTCCAGGAGCGAGAGCTCGACGGTCTTGAAACCCGCGGCCGCGGCCATGCTCAGGCGGGCTCCGCGAGGTCATGGTCCCGGTCGCCGTCCGCGGTCGGGACGGCGCGCGGGCGGGACGGATCGAGCTCGAGCGCCTTGGCCATGATGTCACGCGCGATCGGCGCCGCCGCCTTGCTGCCGCTGCCGCCGTGCTCGACCACGACGCTGACCGCGTAGCGGGGGTCGTGGTAGGGCGCGAACGCGACGAACAGCGCGTGGTCGCGCTCCTCCCAGGGCTTCTCCTCGTTGGCGCGCACGCCGGTCACCCGCTCGGCCCGGCTGATGCGCAGCACCTGCGAGGTGCCGGTCTTGCCCGCCATGGCGAGGTCGGGGTCGGCCAGGGCAGCATCGCGCGCGGTGCCGCGCGCGCCGTTGACGACCTGGTACATGCCCTCGCGCACCAGGCGGAGCGCGCGTTCCGACACCTCGACGCGAGCGGGCGCTCCGCTCGCCTCGGGGCCCGCCTTGGCATGCGCACCGCGCGCCAGCCAGGGCGAGATCGCACGCCCGCCATTGGCGATCCGCGCCGTCATCACCGCCATCTGTAGCGGCGTCGCCTGCAGGTAGCCCTGCCCGATGCCGACGACGAGCGTTTCGCCCTGCTGCCAGGGCACGCCGCGGGCGGCGAGCTTCCAGGACCGGTCCGGCACGAGCCCCGGCCGCTCGCCGGGCAGATCAACGGCCAGGCGCTCGCCGAGCCCGAACCGCCTCGCCATGGCGGCGATCGCCTCGATCCCGACCCGCCGCGCGAGATCGTAAAAATAGACGTCGCAGGACTGGGCGATCGCCTCGACCAACGCGATCTCGCCATGGCCCCAACGTTTCCAGCAGTGGAAGGTGTGGTTGCCGAGCCTGGTGTGCCCGGGGCAGTAGACCGTTTGCTCGGCGCTGGTGACGCCCGCCTCGAGCGCGGCCAGGGCTACCACCATCTTGAAGGTGGAGCCGGGGGGGTACTGACCGGCGATCGCCTTGTTGACCAGCGGCGCGCGGGAGTTGGAGGCCAGCGCGCGCCAGGCCGCGCGCGTGAGGCCGTTGGCGAAGGCCGCCGGGTCGAAGGTCGGCACGGACGCGAGCGCCAGCACCTCGCCCGTGTGCACGTCGAGCACGACGGCGGAGGCGCTCGGCTCGTCGGCCAGCCGGTAGTGGACGAAGCGCTGCAGGTCGAGGTCGATGGTGATCTCGAGGTCCTCGCCCGGCGCGCCGTCCCGGCGATAGAGCTCCTTGATCTCGCGCCCGAGCGCGTTGACCTCGAACCGGCTCAGCCCGGCCGAGCCGCGCAGCACCTCATTGTAGAGCCGCTCGATGCCGTCCCTGCCGTGGCGGAACTCCGGCAGCTCCAGGAGCGGATCACCGTTCAGCTCCGCTTCCGCGACCGGACCCACATAGCCCAATACGTGCGCCACGGCGCGCTCCGCCGGATACTCGCGCACCAGGCCGGCATCCAGGGTGATGCCGGGCAGGTCGGGGGCGTTGATCGCGATCCGCGCGACCTCCTCCCAGTTCAGATCCTCTCGCACGGTGAGCGGCACGAACGAGCGGCGCCGGCGCGCCTCGGCGATCACCTCGCTCGCGCGCGCGGGCGGGATTTCGATGATCTGGCCGAGCTCCGCGAGGGTGCCGGCGAGGTCGCGCGTCTGCTCGGGCGTCACGCGCACGCGGTAGATCGGCACGTTGCGCGCGAGCACCGCGCCGTGGCGGTCGAAGATCCGGCCCCGCGCCGGTGCCAGCAGGCGGTGGTTGATTCGATTCTCGTCCGCGAGCAGGGCGTACTGGTCGGCGTTGACCACCTGGAGGTAGTAGAGGCGGCCGGTGAGCAGGCCGAACAGCCCGAGCTGGCCCGCGGCGAGCAGGGCGGTGCGCCGCGAGAAGGTCCGCAGACGATCGGCGTCACGATGCATGGATCAGCCTCGGCACCCGGTTGTGAATCCGGCCCAGCAGCCAGCTGACGGGAGGATAGAGCGCCATGGTCACGACCAGCTCGAACAGCAGCGGCGCCAACGGAAACAGATGCCCCCACCAGATGCAGGCGATCAGCCAGCGCGCGAGGACCACGACCGGCGCCAGCAGGATGAAGCACGCCCAGATCACCGGGAAGGGGCGGGTCAGGAAAAAGCGCTGCTGGGTGACCATGAGGTTGCGCACGAGCAGCAGGCTGAGCGAGGTGAGCCCGAGCGGCAGGCCGCACACGGCATCGTAGACCAGGCCGGCCGCGAAGGCGCCGGTGGCCGTCACCAGGTCCGGGCGATAGAGCGACCAGAAGTAGACGACGCAAAGGATCGAGAACGAGCTCGCGCGCTCCAGGCCCGGCACCGGCAGCGGCAGGAGGTCGAACAGCAGCGCCGCGAGCGCGGTGGCGAGCGGCAGGATCGAGCGCAGCTGCGCATCGACCTGGCGCAACCACACGAGCGTCACCGGGGCGGCTCCATGGTCACGAGCGCCGGCGCGGGCGGGATGAACCTGCCGGGCGGCTCCTCGAGCGCCCCCTCGGGTGGCGGCGGTGGCCCGAAGGCCTCGGGCTGCGGCTCCGGCTCGCTCTGCGGCGGGCGCACGGCCGCGTACTCGAGCAGGCGCAGGTACTCCAGGCGGTCCCAGTCGACCCAGGTCCTGACGGTGGCCCGCTCGTCGCCGAGCGCGCTCACCACGCCGACCGCGAGCCCGGGCGGCAGGAGACCGCCGCGCCCCGAGGTCACGACCCGATCGCCGACCGAGAGCCGGGGGTTGAGCGGCAAAAAGACCAGAAGCGGCTCGCGGGTGTTGTCGCCGGCGAGGATCGCCTGGTCGCGCGAGGGCTCGACCATGACCGGGATGCGCGAGTTGAAATCGCTGAGCAGAAGGACCCGCGCGCTGCGCCGGCCGGCCTCGATCACCCGCCCGACCAGACCGTGCTCGTTGAC
>CAZXYL010000582.1:0-2076 GCA_964644915.1 uncultured Geminicoccaceae bacterium | reverse complement strand
AGCTCGTCCATGGTGCCGAAGCCGCCCGGGAAGAACACCATGGCCAGCGCGCGCAGCATGAAGTGCAGCTTGCGCACCGCGAAATAGTGGAACTGGAAGCACAGCGCCGGCGTGATGTAGCCGTTCGGCGCCTGCTCGTGCGGCAGGACGATGTTGAGCCCGATGCTCTCGGCGCCGACGTCCTGCGCGCCCCGGTTTGCCGCCTCCATGATGCCGGGCCCGCCGCCGGTGACCACGACGAAGCGGCGCCGCTCGGCCTCCTGCCGCTGGCCGGCGCGCGAGGCGATCTGCGCGAACCGGCGCGCCTCGTCGTAGGCGCGCTTGCGGTCGAGCACGCAGCCGGGCCTGGGGGTGAGATCGACGCCCGGCACATCGGGCGCCGGAAAGCGCGCGCTGCCGAACACCACGATCGTCGATTCGATCCCGTGCTCGGCGAGCAGGAGTTCCGGCTTGAGCAGCTCGAGCTGCAGGCGCACCGGGCGCAGCTCGGGGCGCAGCAGGAACTCCCGGTCGAGATAGGCCAGCCGGTACGCGGGTGAGCGCGTCTGGGGCGTTTCGCCCGCCTGCTCGGCACGGGCCGCATCCTCGCCCGCGCTCGGCAGCCGATGCCCCGGCTCGTGCGGCTTGGTCACCCGGCGCTCGCCCGTTCAGTGTGCCAGCTCGTTGATCTTGGCCGCCATGATGAAGTCGTTCTCGTGCAGGCCGCCGATCTTGTGGGTATGGAGCGAGACGGTGGCATAGCCCCAGCCGAAGGTTATGTCGGGGTGATGCCCTTCGGCCTCGGCGAGTTCGCCGGTCTTGTTCACGAAGTCGAGGGCCTGCTTGAAGTTCTTGAACTTGAAGGTACGCTCGATGCGCCTGCCGTCGTCGCGCAGCTCCCAGCCCTGCGCGTCCGGCAGGTAGCCCAACGCCTCCTGCTCGGTCATGGGCGGGGTGCCGCCGCGGCAGGGCGTGCAGGACTTGGCCGCCAGTTCCGTTGCCATCGGATTGCTCCCTTGCTCGAATGGCGGGCGCCGTGCTCCGACCATGCCGATATAGGGTGGTCGGCAGAGCCGGCTACGCCCCTCTTGCCGCTCAAGGTGCAGCCTCCATCTTGATCGGCCGCCGCATCAGGGCTTCGAGGGCGGTATCGATGTCCGTTTCGCCCTCCAGGATCGCCGCGACGGCCGCGCAGATCGGCACCTCGATGCCGTGCTGGCCGGCGAGCCGGACCACGGCGCCCGCCGTCGGCGCCCCCTCCACCAGGGCGCCCGGCTGTGTGATCAATGTCCTCGGGTCGGCGCCTCGCCCGACCGCGACCCCGAAGCTGGTGTTGCGCGACGTGGCGCTGGTCGCCGTGAGCACCAGATCGCCCAGCCCAGAGAGGCCGGTCATGGTCTCGCGCCGTGCGCCCAGCGCCTCGCCCAGCCGCGCGAGCTCGGCGAGGCCTCGTGTGATCAGCGCCGCGCGCGCGTTCTCGCCCAGGCCCCGCCCCATCACGATCCCGGCCGCGATCGCGAGCACGTTCTTCATCGCACCCCCGACCTCGACCCCGATGACGTCGTCGGTCCAGTAGACGCGAAAGCTGATGCTGCTGAGCGCCTCCGCGAGCCGGCGGCCGACTTCTCCATCCGCGCAGGCGAGCGTGGTCGCGGCAGGCCTGCCCTCGGCCACTTCGCGCGCGAAGTTGGGCCCGGAGAGCACTGCGGCCTCGCGGCCTGGGCAGGTCTCGGCCACGACCTCGCTCAGCCGCTCCCCAGTCGCCCGCTCGAAACCCTTGGCGCAGATCACGACGGGCGCCGCCGATCCCGGCAGGAGAGCGCAAACCGAGCGCAGCGTCTGTGCCGGCACGGCGAGCAGGAGCGCACCGGCGCGCGCCACGTCGGTGAGATCCGCGCTCGCCCGCACCGCCGGCTCGAGCCGCAGCTGGGGCAGGTAGCGCGGGTTGCGCTGCTCGCGCGCGATCGCGGCGACCAGATCGGGATCGCGCCCCCACAGCAGGACCTCCCGACCGGCGCGCGCCGCCGCCTGCGCGAGCGCCGTGCCCCAGGCCCCGGCGCCGACGATCGCCACCTGCGCGATTCCAGGCATGGGCGC
>CAZXYL010000581.1:0-1576 GCA_964644915.1 uncultured Geminicoccaceae bacterium | reverse complement strand
GATCACCTGGCTGGTCTGCTCCAGCACGGCCCTGATCCGCTGCCACGCCGCCGGTGGCTCTCGCTCGCCCGCCATCAGCTTCTGCGCGAGAAGCTCCAGCCGCTCGACCGTATCGCCGCGGGTGCGCCACGGGTCCGAGCTCACGCCGTCGAGCGCGGGCGGCTTCCTGCCGGTCCACGGCTCGCCCATGGCGCAGTCGAGAGGATCGAACCCGGCGAGCTCCAGGTCCCGGGCCAGCGCGCGCAGGATCGATGCGTCCCCGTCCTCATCGCCGCGTGGCAGGCGTACGAGCGCCACCAGAAGATCGCGCAGCTGGTCGCCCGCCGGCGCCTCGCCGAAGATGTGCAGGCCGTCCCGGATCTGCAGCTCCTTCAGCTCGCACAGATGGTCGTCGAGCTTCGTGAAAGCCTCGTCTGAGCTGCTGCCGGGCTCGATCCCGAGATCCCGATCGAGCCCCAGGCGCGCGCTGCAATCCAGGATCTCGCCCTTCAGATAAGCCGCGCGGCGCGGGTCGACGCTCGCGGCCTCGTAATATTCGTCCACCAGCCGCTCGAGCTCGCGCAGGGGACCGTAGGATTCGGCTCGCGTCAGCGGTGGCGTCAGGTGATCGACGATCACCGCGGCCGTGCGGCGCTTGGCCTGGCTGCCTTCGCCCGGGTCGTTGACGATGAAGGGATAGACATGCGGCAGGGGGCCCAGCGCCGCCTCGGGAAAGCAGGCTTCCGAGAGCGCCAGCGCCTTGCCCGGCAGCCATTCGAGATTGCCGTGCTTGCCCATGTGCACCACGGCGTGCGCATCGAACTGCCGCCTCAGCCAGGCGTAGAACGCCAGATAGGCATGCGGCGGGACCAGCGCCGGGTCGTGGTAGCTCGAGGTCGGGTCGATGTGGTAGCCGCGGGCGGGCTGAATGCCCAGGACGACATTGCCGAGCGGCAGCACCGCCAGCGCGAAGGCATCGTCCTGCACGTGCGGATCGTCCGCCGGTTCGCCCCAGCGATCCCGAACCGATTGCTGAACCTCCTCCGGTAAGGCACGGAAAAAACGCTCGTAATCGTCGAGGCCGAGATGCGCTCTGGCCGCACGGCCCGGGCGCGCCCGCAGGTCGTTCGTCGGGCCTTCGAGCAGCCTCTGCAGCAGCGCCTGGCCGTCATGCGGTAGCGGCCCGACCTCGTAGCCGGCTGCCTGCATCGCGCGCAGCAGCCCGACCGTGCTCGCGGGCGTATCGAGCCCTACGCCGTTCGCGATCCGGCCGTCCCGGTTCGGATAGTTGGCGAGCACGATCGCGATGCGGCGCTCGGAAACCGGCGTGCGCGCGAGCCGCGCCCAACCGGCCGCCAGGTCGGCGACGAAGCGGGCGCGATCGGGGACCGGCTCGAAACCCACGAGGTGCGTTTCGGTGCGTTCATCGAAGCGCGTACTCGACTTGAACGCCACCGCGCGCGCGAGCACCCGGCCATCGACCTCCGGCAAGGCCACGTTCATGGCGAGATCGCGCGCCGAGAGCCCGCGCGTGCCGGCGCGCCAGGCCTCGGCGCTGCCGCCGGCGAGCACCACCTGGAGCACGCAGCGGTCCGGC
>CAZXYL010000580.1:0-2983 GCA_964644915.1 uncultured Geminicoccaceae bacterium | reverse complement strand
GGTCGCCTCGTAATGGCCGAGCACGGCCAGCGGACGGCCACCGACGGGGTGGCGCAGACGATAGCAGATCGGCCGCTCGCGCCGCGGCTGGAAGATCGGCTCGACGTGGCCGCTCGCGCCCCAGCCATAGCCCGCCATGATTCGGCGCACGAGCTCGGTCTTGCCGGCGCCACTGGTGCCCCGGGGGTTGATGATGACGCTCATTCCGCGATGGTCCCTCCCGCCTGTTGTCAGGTACGCGCCGCCGGCCCGGGCCGCGCTGCGTCTCCCGCCGCGAACCTGGATGATCGGCGCTTGATCGACCAAATAAACATCATCCTATTTTGGATAAACCCCCTATCGTAAGCTGAGCCGGCTTTTATCGATACTGAAGCTGTTGAGATCTCTGGCAGTATTTGCAAGTGTTTCAGAGTAGCCGAAGTCCTCGCCGCTGCCCGATCGCGTTCCCGCCGGGCGCGCCGCGGTCAGGAACCACGCCCGGAGCCTCACGTTAAGCAGGCAGGTCCGAGCGGCTGGACCTTCAGCGCGCCGCTTGCAGCACGCGAGCGATCCCGTCGGCCAGCGGAGGGAGATCATGGCGACCGTCAGCGACTTCATGCTCGAGCGCATGAGCGAGTGGGGCATCAGGCGGGTCTACGGCTATCCCGGCGATGGCATCAACGGGATCCTGGGCGCTTTCGCGCGTCACGAGAACGGGCTCGAGTTCATCCAGGTGCCGCACGAGGAGGTCGCCGCGTTCATGGCCTGCGCGCACGCCAAGTACACCGGCGAGGTCGGCATATGCATGGCGACCTCCGGCCCCGGCGCGATCCACCTCCTGAACGGCCTGTACGATGCCAAGCTCGATCACGCGCCGGTGGTCGCGATCGTCGGTCAGCAGAAACGCATGTCGCTCGGCGGCCACTACCAGCAGGAGGTCGACCTCCAGACGCTGTTCAAGGACGTGGCCGGCGATTACGTGCACACCTGCATGAGCCCGGTGCAGATGCGCCATCTGATCGATCGCGCGATCCGCATCGCCAGGGCCGAGCGCACGGTGACCTGCATCATCGTGCCGGGCGATGTGCAGGAGATGGACGCCGTGACCTCGCCGCCGCGCGTGCACGGCAGCGTCGTCTCCAGCGTGGGCTACTCCGAGCCCAAGGTGGTGCCGCACGAAGCCGACCTGAGGAGCGCCGCCGACGCCCTGAACGCGGGCCAGCGGGTCGCGATGCTGGTGGGCGCGGGTGCGCTGCATGCCACCGACGAGGTGATCGAGGTGGCCGACCTCCTGGGTGCCGGCATCTCCAAGGCGCTGCTCGGCCGCGCCGCGGTGCCGGACGATCTGCCGTTCGTCGCGGGCCAGATCGGGCTGCTCGGGACCCGGCCGAGCTACGAGCTGATGACGGGCTGCGACACGCTCCTCATGGTCGGCTCCAGCTTCCCCTATTCCGAGTGGCTGCCGGAGGAGGGCCAAGCGCGCGGCGTGCAGATCGACATCGACGGCAAGATGCTCGGCATCCGCTATCCGATGGAGGTGCATCTGGTCGGCGATTCCGCCGAGACCCTCAAGGCCTTGAAGCCGCTCCTGAAGCGCAAGGAGGACCGCTCCTGGCGCGAGCAGATCGAGAAGAGCGTGCGGGAGTGGTGGAGCGTGGTCGAGGAGCGCTCGATGACCGCGGCCGACCCGATCAACCCCGAGCGCGTACTGTGGGAGCTGTCGCCACGCCTGCCGGACAACGCCATCATCAGCGCCGATTCCGGCAGCGTCGCCAACTGGTTCGCGCGCAACATGAAGATCCGCCGCGGCATGATGGCGAGCCTCTCGGGCACGCTCGCCACCATGTGCCCGGGCGTGCCCTACGCGCTCGCCGCCAAATTCTGCTACCCGGACCGGGTCTCGATCGCGCTGGTGGGCGACGGCGCCATGCAGATGCTGGGCAACAACTGCCTGATCACCGCGGCCAAGTACTGGCAGCAGTGGCGCGACCCGCGCCTGCCGATCCTCGTGCTCAACAACCGGGATCTGAACCAGGTGACCTGGGAACAGCGCGTGCTGGCGGGCGACCCGAAGTGGGAGACCTCGCAGAACATCATGGATTTCCCCTACGCCGCCTACGCCGAGATGCTCGGTCTCAAGGGGCTGCGGGTGGAGCATCCGGACGAAGTCGGCCCCGCCTGGGACGAGGCACTCCGGGCCGATCGGCCCTGCGTGCTCGACATCGTCACCGACCCCAAGGTGCCGCCACTGCCGCCGCACATCACCTACGAGCAGGCCAAGGGATATCTTCAGGCGGTGCTCAAGGGCGACCCGGAGGCGATCGGCATCGTCTGGCAGTCGTTCAAGGAGGCGATGCAGGGCTACATCCCGACCCGGCGGTGAGCGCGGTGCGGAGCGATCTTGTCATCGAGCGGCTCGAGGTCAGCGCCTTCAGGGTGCCGACCGACTACCCCGAGGCGGACGGCACGCTGAGCTGGGACTCCACCACCATGATCCTGGTGCGGGCCCACGCCGGCGGCCAGATGGGGCTGGGCTACACGTATGCGCACGAGGCGGTACGGACGCTGGTTGAGGACAACCTGGCCGGCGTCGTTCAGGGGAGGAGCCCGATGGACGTCGCGGGCGCCTGGCAGGCAATGGTGCGCGCGGTACGCAACTTTGGCCGAGGTGGCATCGCCGCCAGCGCCATCGCGGCGGTCGATGTCGCGCTCTGGGATCTCAAGGCCCGCCTGCTGGGCGTGCCGCTGGCGAGCCTGCTCGGGACGTGCCGCGACGGGGTCCCGGTGTACGGCAGCGGCGGCTTCACCTCCTATCCGATCGAGCGCCTGCAGGCGCAGCTCGCCGGCTGGGTCGGCCAGGGCATCGGCATGGTCAAGATGAAGGTCGGCAGCGTACCCGAGCAGGACCCGGAGCGGGTCGGCGCGGCGCGCCTCGCGATCGGGGCGGATGCCGATCTCTTCGTCGACGCCAACGGCGCCTACGACCGCAAGCAGGCGCTCGCCT
>CAZXYL010000579.1:0-1542 GCA_964644915.1 uncultured Geminicoccaceae bacterium | reverse complement strand
CGTGTATTGAACCACCGACATTCGCCTCCGGGAGGCAGACATGACCATTGCCCGTTCGAGGAACGAGGACCTCAAGGAGCAGAGCCGCTTCTTGCGCGGCACGATCGCCGACGGCCTCGACGACGTGATCACCGGCTCGATCGCCGAGGACGACACCCAGCTCACCAAGTTCCACGGCACCTACCAGCAGGACGATCGCGACCTGCGGCCGGAACGGCGTCGCAAGAAGCTCGAGAAAGCGTTCTCCTTCATGGTGCGCGTGCGCGTGCCGGGGGGCATCGTGACGCCCGAGCAGTGGCTGGCGCTGGACCGCATCGCCGATGACTTCGGCAACGAGACGCTGCGCCTGACCACGCGCCAGGCCTTCCAGTTCCACGGCGTGATCAAGAGCAATCTCAGGCGCACGATGCAGGAGATTCACGCCGCCCTGCTCGACACGCTCGCCGCCTGCGGCGACGTCAACCGCAACGTCATGGCGAGCCCGAACCCGCACCGGTCGAGCGCGCATGCCGCCGCGTACGAGCTCGCCCGCGCGCTCAGCGACCACCTCTCGCCGCGCACCCCCGCCTACCACGAGATCTGGCTGGACGGCGAGAAGGTGATCGACACCTCCGAGGACGTCGCGGTCGAGCCGATCTACGGGCCGACCTACCTGCCGCGCAAGTTCAAGACCGTGGTCGCGGTGCCGCCCGACAACGACGTGGACGTGTTCGCCCAGGATCTGGGCTTCGTCGCGATCACCGATGCCGACGGCGAGGTGCTCGGCTGGAACGTGACTGTGGGCGGCGGCATGGGCATGACCCACGGCGAGGCCGAGACCTACCCGCGCACCGGGGACGTTCTGGGTTTCTGCCGGCCCGAGCAGGCAGTCGACGTGGCCGAGAAGGTGGTCCTCGTCCAGCGCGACTTCGGCGATCGTGCCGATCGCAAGCACGCGCGGCTCAAATACACGATCGACGATCGCGGCATCGCGTGGTTTCGGGCCGAGGTCGAGCGCCGCCTCGGCTATGTTCTCGAAGAGCCTCGCCCGGTCGCCTTCGAGCGCACCGGTGATCGCTACGGCTGGACCCGGGACCACGCGGGCGACTGGCACTACACGCTGTTCATCGAGAACGGCCGGGTCAAGGATACGTCCGCGCGCTTCATGAAGACCGGCCTGCGCGCGATCGCCCGCATCCACAAGGGCGAGTTCAGGCTCACGCCGAACCAGAACCTGATCATCGCGCGGGTGGCGCCGCGGCAAAAGGCGCGGATCGAGAAGCTGCTGCGCCAGTTCAACCTCGCCAACGGCCACACCGGGCTGCGCCTCAACTCGATCGCCTGCGTGGGCCTGCCCACCTGCGCGCTCGCGGTCGCCGAGAGCGAGCGCTACCTGCCGGCCCTGATCGACGCGCTCGACGAGGTGGTGGCGCGCGCCGGCCTGCGCGACGACGAGATCGTGATCCGCATGAGCGGCTGCCCGAACGGCTGCTCGCGCCCCTACCTCGCCGAGATCGGCGTGGTCGGCAAGGGGCCGGGCAAGTACAACCTGTATCTGGGCGC
>CAZXYL010000578.1:0-2667 GCA_964644915.1 uncultured Geminicoccaceae bacterium | reverse complement strand
TCTGCGGACCTTTGCGCCGCAGGCAGCCGCCCGCGCGAGCAGCGTCTCGTCGAGCGTCTCCCGCGACAGGCCCCAGGCGGTGACCGGCAGCGCCGATCCGGCCTGCGTGCGGCCGTGCACGAGACGGAGCCGGTCGATCCGCGCGGCACCCTGCGCCCGTGGTGCGAGGCCCAGATCGGCGACCTGGGCGCAGCTGCCGGGGCTCAGGAACTCGCCGCAGACCCGCGGTCCGACGCGCGCCTCGCGCTCGCACAGGATCACGTCGCGCCCGGCGGCGGCCAGATGACAGGCTGCGGCGGCACCCGCCGGGCCGCCGCCGACGATCACGACGTCGGGCCGGGCGGCCATGCGGGCTTGATCCGGGAGATCGCAAAACGAAAGGGGAACCGCCTGGCGATCATGACCGCCGGCGGCGCGTGCCCGGCCTCGCCGAGGAGCCGTTCCCAATCCGGCCGGTCGAGACTGCGGGCCACCGAGACGGCCGCGTCGTGCCGCACCAGCCGGTTCATGCGCAGGAGTCTGGGGACCCAGAGCGCGACGCCATAGGCGACCGGATGCCGCTGCAGATCGTTGATCAGCCAGCCGAGGCGGGCGCGCGCCTCCATCCAGCGCAGGAAGCCCACGAGCTGGGCATCGTGCAGGTGGTGGGCGAACAAGGAGCTCACGACCACGTCGACCTTCGGGCTCTCCGGCAGCCCGAACACGTCGGCAGTGATGTAGCGGATCGGCGCGCCGTCGGGGGTGGCACGCGCCGCAATACGCGCCGCATGCGGGTTCCGGTCGACGCCAATCAGCTCCACCGGGAGGCGTTTACGCTGCGCCCACGCCGCGATACGCCGCAGCATGTCGCCATGACCCGAGCCAGCATCGAGCACGCGCAGTCGCGCCGGTGCATGCTCGAGGACGAGCTCGTCCAGCCAGCGCACAGTGATCCTGTAGGCGAGCGTCCAGCGGTTGATCCGCTCGAGGTCGCGCAGGCAATGCTCGAAGGTGTTGGCATCCGTCGGCTCGGTATCGATGAGCTCGGGCTGGGTGCTGCGCCGCTGCAAGAGCACCGCTCAGGCCTCGAACCGCATGGCCTCGACCGCGAGGCCCGGCCCGAACGCGAGCGCGCAGCCGAGCCCGCGCGCGCCTTCGGCGAGCATCGTCGCGAGCACGAACAGGACGGTGGCGGACGACATGTTGCCGTAGCGGCGCAGGATCTCGCGCGACTGCGGCATCCGCCCTGGCGGCAGCTCCAGCGCCCGCTCGACGGCATCGAGGACGCTGCGCCCGCCGGGGTGCACCGCCCACAGGGCCACGTCCGAGACTTCGCGCCCGTCCAGGATCGCCGGCAGGTGGCGCGGCAGATGGCGCGCGATGGTCGCAGGCACCTCGCCCGAGAGCCCCATCTCGAAGCCGCTGTTGCCGAGGCGCCAGGTGATCTGCTCCTTCGCTTCCGGGATCAGAGCGGTCGCGAAGCCGTGCAGAGCGAGGCCGCGCGGCTCGGCCGACACCAGCCCCGCGGCGCAGCCGTCGGCGAAGATCGAGGACGCGAGCACCTGCTCCAGCGTCGCGGTCTCCTGCAGATGCAGGGTGCACAGCTCGATGCACACGACCAGGACACGCGCCCGCGGCTCGGCGCGCACGATGTGCCGGGCGAGCTTGAGGGCGTTGAGCGCGGCATGGCAGCCCATGAAGCCCACCAGCGTGCGCTCGACCGACCGATCGAGGCTCAGGCGGTCGACCAGCTCGAGGTCGATTCCCGGCGCCGCGAACCCCGTGCAGGTCGCGAGCACCAGATGCGTGACGCCCCGCAGATCGGCGTCGAGGTCGAGTGCCGCAGCGAACGCAAGGCCCGGCGCGTGCCGCTCGTACAGCTGCATCCGCGTCGCCGTGCCCGGGAAGGCGCCCGGGCGGTAGAAGCCGTCGCTGTCCAGGCGCTCGGGATCCGGGTGGGGCGCCAGCACGGAGTAGCGCCGCTCGATCCCTGCGTCACGGGCCTTGCGCGCGAACAGCGCGCCATGACGGGCGTTCGCGAGCAGACGGGGCGCGTAGTCGATGAACTTGCGGTGCACCTCGTGCGCCGGCACCGCCACACCCACCGCGTTGAGAAAAGCCTCGGCCAATGCTGCGTCCTCGCGCCTGCGCTCGGTTTTGCCACGGGAGCGACGCTGGGCACAACGCGGCAGCCGGCTCCCGCGTTCCTGCGGATCACTCGGCCGGCGGAATTGGCCAGGGCGCGACGCTCAGGCCGCGAAACCCGCTGGACTCGCCGGCGACCCGGCGCGAAGCTCCAGACGTGAGGGTTCGAGCGAGACCGCTGCGATGGACGTCGCCGCCTGGCTGCGGAAGCTGGGCCTGGAGCGTTACGAGCCAGTCCTCCGCGACCACGAGATCGACTGGGACGTCCTGCCCGAGCTGAACGAGGACGACCTCGAGAAGCTCGGCATGCCGCTCGGCGCGCGCAAGAGACTGCTCAAGGCGCTCGCGGCGCTGTCGGCCGGAGCGCCCGCGGGCGAGGAAATCGCCGCCGCCCCATTTCGGGAAGCGGTCGTTCGCCAAGCGGAGCGGCGGCAGCTGACCGTGATGTTCGTCGACCTGGTCGGCTCGACCGAGCTGGCGGCGCGGCTCGACCCGGAGGACATGAGCGCGCTGATACGCGCGTATCAGAACGCGGTCGCGGGC
>CAZXYL010000577.1:0-6340 GCA_964644915.1 uncultured Geminicoccaceae bacterium | reverse complement strand
ATCACCAGGGCGGAGATCGCCGACCTCGCGCAGGGGCGCATCCAGCCGCGCCGTGCCCGCGCCGCCACGGCCCGGGCGGAGCCGCCCGCGACCGAGCTCGCGATCGATCCGGCGGATGCGCTCAAGCAACCGCTCACCGCGATCCTGAGCATCTCCGAGATCCTGCGCGACAACCCTGACCTGCCGCGGGTGCGCCGGCAGGAGTTCCTGGGCATCGTGATTGCCGAGAGCGAGCGCCTCGACCGCGCGATCGACGAGGTCCTGAACCCGCCGCGGGCCGCTTAGGGATCGCCCGCCTCGACCTTGCCGGCACCGCCCGCCGGTGCACCGACGGGCGGCGTGCGGGGTGCCTGCAGCTGACGCAGCCGGCGGGCGAGGAGCCTGCACAGCTCCATGACGATGTCCGGGTGCTCCCGGCTGAGGTCCTGGAAGATCATGCGGTGCAGACGCAGCAGCACGCATTCCTCGGCCGCGACGATCAGCGGCCAGCGCGGCGTCTCGTCGACCAGGGCCAGCTCGCCGAACCACCCCGGCGCCGCCACGCGCTCCACGCGTCCGCCCGGCTCGACGAGATCCACAGCCCCCGATTCGACAATGCAGAAATGATCGGCGCGGCTGCCGGCCTCGAAGATCGTCTCGCCCGCGACCCAGGTGTCGCGCTCCAGCGCGCGGCTCACGGCAAGCAGCGTGTCGAGCGGCAGGTAGCGGAACAGCGGCACGCGCTTGAGGAAGAGGACCTGCTCCATGTCGGACTCCGTCGGCGGGCCCGCGCGTACGGGCTTCGCGGATTGGGGGACAGGTGCCGGGACGGCCGTGTCCAGGGGAACGGCGAGCGCCCGCGCCGTGCTTGCGGCTCCCAGGCGGATCCACGGATCGGCGGATCGGGCGGCGGCGCGCAGGAGGCTCGTCTGTTCATCACGCGGCGTCGTAACCGCTCCGCCCCGCCCGCCGGGCAGCAGCATGGCTTCGAGCAGCGGCAGGATCGGCAGAACGAAGCGGCGGTGCGGCAAGGAGATCAGGGCTTCGAGCGCGTTGGCTCGGGTGCGCTGGTCGCTCGTCTCGAGCGCCCCACGCAGGTTCGCCACCAGCCGGACCTCGCCCAGCGCCGCCAGCAGCTGCATGATCGTGGCGACGATGCGGCGGTTCTGATCCTCCAGCGCGACCTCGAACGGCGCCCAGCCGGTGCCATCGCGGTTCGGGGGCAGGCGGTACAGCCAGCGCAGGTTGCGCTCCGCGCGCGCATAGATCGGCTGCAGCAGATCGGCCAGGGCATCGCGCGCCCGGCGCGATCCGATCCGACCCAGCACCCAGATCGCCGCCTCCGCCACATCGGGCCGCGCGAGCTGGAGCCGGGCGGAGGCCGGCTCGATCGCGGCCAGGCCGTGCCGGGCCAAAGCCTCGGCCGCGCGCTGGCGGACCCGGCGGGAGGTATCCTCGAGCCCGCCCGCGACCTCCTCGAGCGCCCGCTCGCCCTGCGCGAGCGCACCGAGGAGCGCGATCGCCTCGGCGCGCAATGACGCCTCAGGGTGTCGGGCGAGGCGGCGCGCGAGCCAGAGGCTGGGCGGATGCCCGGGGATGGCGAGCTGGCAGAGGGCGGCCAGCCCTGCGCGCTGCTGCTCGAGCGGCGCCGCAGCCACCAGGGCGACCAGGAGGTCGAGCAGCTCGGGGCGGCGGACCCTTGCCAGCGCGGCGATCACGTCCGTGCAGCCCTCGGCATCGCGCGCGACGCCCAGAACCTGCTGCCGCGCGGCCCCGGCCAGGCCACCGGGTCCGGCGACGATCCGGGCGAGGGCAGCGATGGCCGGATGCGCCGACCGTGCCAGCCGCTCGGCCTGCTGCGGCTCGATCTCCTCGCTTCGCGCGAGCGTGGCCTCGAGCCCGAGCAGCTGGCTCGTCTCGTCGTCGCCGTCCAGCAGCCGGTCGAGCACCTGCCGCGCCTCCGGTGCCGGGGCGCGGCGGAGCACGGCGAGCAGCGCGTGACGCATGGCGCGATCCGCGCCGGGTGTGAGCCGTGGCACGTCCGCTGGCGCGATCGCGACCTCGACCTGCCCGGCGAACGCCATGGCGACGGCGCGATCGTCGGGATCGGGGCTGCGCAGCAGCTCCTGGATGCGCCCGAGCACCAGAGCGGACGGCCCTTTCGCGCTGTACGCGAGCTCGCCCAGCTGCACGACGCCGGCGCGCAGATTGCGCATCAGAGTCGGCAGGAAGAGGGTACCGACGCCGACGTTCAGGGCGACGAAGATCAGGGCGAAAGTGATCGCGATGAAGGTCACCTGCCCGAGCGCCAGCTCGCCCTGGACGAACATCAGCATGACGCCCGCGAGCGCCAGCCCGCCGGGGTAGAAGATGCCGTCGGCCAGGGTGCGCACGCGACCGTGGTAGCGGAGCGGCAGGGCGACGTAGTTGGTGTTGTTCACCGGCTGGAAGATCGCGTTGGAAACCGCCTCGGCGTTCAGATGCGTGACGATCGCCGCCGGCAGCCGGTGGCCGAACGCGAGCGCGATCAGGCAGCCGAGCGAGGTCAGGGGGAAGATCAGGTTGCGCAGCAGCGGCCCCGCGCGCCGGAGCAGCGGCCGGCTCACTGCATAGAGCAGCGCGAACTCCAGCACCTGGACCAGCGCATAGATGATCGCCAGGAAATGGGTGAGCTCGGCCTCGTCCGGAAACTCGGCCGCGTAGACGGTGAACGCCAGATACTCCGAGAGGCCGTAGAGGATCGTGAGCATCAGCGCGTTCAGCGCGATCAGGAGGACGAGCGGCCAGCGCCCGATCAGCCGGGGCAGCAGCCGGAGATTGCGCACCACGCCACCGGCGTCGGGATCGCTGCCGCCCCGCTCGCCGACCTCGTCGAGCCGCCCGCCGGCAAGACCGAACTGCGCCGCGGCCGCGGCGCCCAGCACCGGCAGCGCGAGCAGGAGATCCTCGACCGGCACGACGGCGGACAGCGTGCTCGTGAGCCCGCCGCCGAGGGCGCCGCCCGCCGCGAGGGCCATGTAGATGAACGGCGTGCCGCGCTTGAGCTCGATCGTGTCCAAAAACGCCACGACCACGACCCAAAAGACGATGTCGAGCACGATCTCGTAGACGTGCGCGCTGGCGAGCAGGGCGTAGTAGACGCCGGGCACATCGAGGGCGATCGGGATGCGCAGGCACGCGGCACCGAGCAGGGTGACGAAGAAGGCCGCCTGAGCCAGGCGGATGCGGGGCGCGCGATCCACGACGCCCGTGAACGCGAAGGAGAGCGTGATCGCGACCAGCGCCAGCAGGATGTAGAACGCCGGCAGCTGCTCGGGGCCCTCCTTGGCCAGGAACAGTGCCACGCCGACCGTGCTCAGGATCACCTTGGCCGCCGCGAGCGTGGCCGCGAGGCCCATGAAATGGAGCAGGCATTCCAACCGCCTGCCGCCGAAGCCGAGCCACCGTTCGAGGACCGGTGTGGCCCGCCGCTGGACGGAGGCGATCACGTCCGCAGCATCGCCCGCCGCGTCAATCGGCCGCCAGAGACGTCTCGAGGGGCTCGAGCACGAACTCGCCGACCACGCCGAGCGCCTGGTAGCTGCGCCGGAGCGGCTCCGGCAGGGTGCTGAAGTTGCCGACCACACGCCGGCAATTGGGCGCCCCGCAGGAGCATCTCATCAGCTCGTAAGGGTTGTTCAGATAGGTCGAGTAGTCGTAGGTGAGCTCCTCGTGCACGGCGATGTCGCGCAGGGCCACCACCCTGGTGCCGGCTGCTGTGAGGCGGACACCGGTGTTCGGATCACAGGAGTGGTTGGTGAAATCGTCGATGCTGCCGGTCGGCAGCTTGAAGGCGTCGATGCCGACCTGGAGCGTGTGCTCGAGGCCGTAGCCGTGCCGGCGCAGCTCGCTATAGCTGTAGACGCGCCCGTAATAGTCGCCGTCCTCGTCCACCATGACGATCTCGCCCGCCTTGAACGGCCTGGCCGCGAAGACGCCGAGGCCGCACCGTGCGGTCTCGCCGAGGTAGAGGTAGAGGCACTTCCTCAGCTTTCGGTGCGTGTAGTCGACGTCGGTCATCCTTCGCAGCCGCGGTGGGCCGAGTAGAAAACGAACAGCGAAGGAGCCGTCCGCGAACCGAAGGCGGATGCTCCAACATCGATCCAGATTTCGACGGAGATTACATAGAAATGAAGGGAAAAGGCAAAAACAATATGTCTGACCGACAGAGCATTTTCAATTTATTATAATAAATCTTTATTGGAATTCTTGATATCGTGACTGGCTCGATCGGCCTGACATCAAAATCAGCGCCAGATGCTGATGCAGTGGGTCGAGGCCGGCGTGTCGTCGTACGGCTGGTCTTGCCGGAAGTCGCCGTACCACTCGAACGGCTCGAGTGCGCCCGAGAGCCGCGCCGCGGCGACCAGGAACAGCGGCGTCGCGAAGGACTCGACCGTGCGATGCCGGTACACCCTGCGGGCGCCGTTCTCTTCCACCTCGATCACGATCTCGACGTCGGCGGTCTGCGCCCGCGTGTTGGTCTTCACGTCCGTCGCCCAGTCCAGGCGCACCCGGCAGCCGTTCCGCTCCGCCTGATAGCGAAAGGGGCCGTAGTTCACGATGCTGGTGTCGCGCTGATGGCTCTGACCGATGACGTAGAGGCCGTCCGGCGTGAGGTTCGCGGCAACCGCCCGGAAGTGGTCGACGAAGTCGTCGATCGAGGACAGGCCGTCGATGGAATCGAACAGGCAGAGCGCGAGGTCGACCGGCCGGCGGAGCTTGAACGCCCGCATGTCCCCGATCCGCCACTCCACCTGGACGCCCTCCCGCTCGGCTTCGTCACGGGCGAAGCGGATCATCTCGGGGCACCAGTCCAGACCCGTGGAAAGCACCCCGCGCCGGGCGAAGGCGCGCGCGTGGTAGCCCGGCCCGCAGCCGAGGTCCAGAACCGCACGCGGCGGCCGCCCCCGGTGCCTGGCGAACAGCTCGATCAGGAACTCGACCTCGGGCCCGACGTCCCGCTTGAAGATGATGTCGTAATAGGACGCGTAGCGGTACAGGTCGTTGAGCTCGGCCATGTCCGGGTCGTTTCGCCCCGATCGACACGCAGCGCGCGCCAGAAGGCCTGCGCATCCATGCGTTGGCACGAAGCGAGGGCCGTGTCAACCGAAGGTAGCGAAGCGCCGCGCCGCGGCCGATGGATAGCCGCAACGAGAGTCAGGTCTCGGTGAAACGTCCGGGCCGGAACTGCTTGATCCAGGTCTGAGGCGCGATCAGGCGCCAGGCGATGGCGCCGTGGCAGAGCAGCTTCTGGTCGAGCCCGATCGGCGCGCGCCGGACCACCTCGACGTAGCCCGGAATGACCTTGCGCAGCCGGAGCGAGAGCCAGCCTTGTCGCTTTCCGCTGCCGATCCAGCTGCCCTTCTGGTCCGTCGTGAGCACGCTCGACTGGCGCTCGTGGCAGCGGCGGTAGAGAAGGACGTCCGGCAGCAGCCGGAACGGCCCGAGCAGGCTGAGCTCGGCCAGCAGCACCTTGTCGGAGCCGTAGTAGTTGCCGTGCAGACCGGTGCGCCTGAGCACGTCGGAGCGGATCACGCCGAAGATCTCGAACGTCCGCATGGTGCGCACCAGGACGTCCCAGAAGCGAGCAGCGGGGGTCGGCCCCTCGGCGCGATGGGGCGGATCGAGCACGCCGACGGGAGTGCCGCCCGTGGTGACATAGCACTTCAGCCGCTCGTCGTAGCGCACCGGCGAGCCGTCGGCGTTGATCAGGCGGGCCTGCCCGGAGCAGAGCACGACCGCCGGCTCGCTCTCCAGAACCTCGACGCACCGGCGCAGGAAGTCCGGCGCGCAGATGTCGTCGTGCGAGGCCCACTTGAAGTACCGCCCCCGGGCGTGCTCGAAGGCCAGATTGAAGTTGGTCGCCGCGCCGACGTTCTCGGGGTTGCGGATGTAGCGCACGCGCGGGTCCTGCTCGGCGTAGGCACGGCAGATCGCCTCGGTGTCGTCGGTCGAGGCGTTGTCCAGGATCACCAGCTCGAAATCGTCCCAGGTCTGGGCGAGAACGGACGCGATCGCCTCGGCGACATAGTCGCTGCCATTGTACACCGGGAGTCCGACGGAGACCGTGGGGATCGGATGCCCGCCCGCAGCTTGCATCAGCAGCCTCCCGAAACACCCATCTCGAATGCGCCTTCAAAGAATAGCTTAGGCTGGCTCCACGGACGGCCGGTCCTGGTTCCACCCGCGTCCACAGGACCGGAGCGACCGGCGGAGCGCCGCTTTCCATTGCGCCGTGCGCTGCCCAACGGGTACCCTCGTACGACGGCCCGGACAAGAGGAGATGCGGGCGACGTTCGATCTGCCGCAGCGGGCCGGC
>CAZXYL010000576.1:0-6834 GCA_964644915.1 uncultured Geminicoccaceae bacterium | reverse complement strand
CCGCGTCCGGGTTCTCCGACCACGCCTCATAGAGGCCGGCGAGCCAGTTTCGGTCCACCACGACGTCATCGTCCAGATAGGCGATCAGCTCGCCTCGCGCTTCCTGGAGCGCCCGGTTGCGAGCAAAGTCGAGGCCCGGTTTCGGCTCCACCACCCGCCGGGCGTGGTCGCAGGCCGCAACCACCTGCGCCGTACGCTCGTCCGAGGGGGCGTTGTCCACGACGAGGATCTCGACGCCGGCCCAGCTGCTGCGGGCCAGATCGAGTGCGACGATCGAACGCAGGCAGCGATCCACCAGATCCGGGCGGTCCTTGGTGCAGATGGCGATGGTGAGCGATGGCGCCGGCGCCGCCGGCGCCGGGACGGGGCCGAGCTCCTCCCGCACGGCTTCCTCGAGGAGCTTGACGCCGATCTCCTGCGCGATCAGATCGGCGAGGTCGTCAGGAGAAAGCTTGGTTCCGGCTGGCGCGGCTCGCAGCAGGAAGCCGACCACGCGCCCCTTGCGGCGCAGGATCAGCGCGAAGCCGTCCTCGCCCGGCGCCAGGGCGAGCTCGGGCAGCGGCTCCGTCACCTCGATCTCCATCAGGCGATAGCTCACGGCGTCACTCGCTGTAGGCCCACGGCCGGGTCTGGAGCTTGTAGAGCTGCGCGAACAGGTGATCGCCGCGGATCAGCGCAGCCATGTCCCCTTGCTCGACCACGCGGCCGCGCTCGAGAACGACGATGTGGTCGGCGCGCTCGATCGTGGAGAGACGATGGGCGATGACGATCACCGTGCGCTCACGGCTGAACTGCTCGAGGGCGGTCTGGATCAGCTGCTCGGCCAGGCTGTCGAGGGCATTGGTCGCCTCGTCCAGGATGAGGATGTCGGGATCGCGGACGATCGCTCGCGCGAGCGCGATCCGCTGGCGCTGCCCTCCCGACAGGCGCACGCCGCGACCGCCGACCGGGGTGGCGTAGCCTTGCGGCAGCTCCTCGATGAACCCGTGCGCGTTCGCCAGGCGCGCGGCCGCCACGATCTCGGCATCATCGGCGTCCAGGCGACCGTAGGCGACGTTGTCCCGCACGGTCGCGTTGAACAGGTGCACGTCCTGGCCGATGATGGCGATGCGCGAGCGCCAGTCGGCGAGATCGAGCTGAGGGAGGGGCGTGCCGTCGACCCGGATCTCGCCACCATCGACATCATAGAACCGGCACAGGAGATTGATCAGCGTCGACTTGCCCGCGCCCGATGGCCCGACGATCGCGGTGGTGGTGCCGCGACGAAGCTCAAGCGACACGTCGCGCAGCGCCGGCTGGTCGTCCGGCCCGTAGGAGAAGGAGACGCGGTCGAGCACGATGCCTTCTCGCAGCCGGTGGAAACGCACCGGTCCGGAGCGGAGTTGCGGTTGCGTGCCCCGGTCGATCAAGGCGGTGGCATCGGCCACCGCGCTCGCCAGCGCGCTCAGACCGACCTGCGCCGCAGTGAGCTCGCGCGCCTTCGGCAGCAGCCGGTGCAGGAGCACGAGGAAGGCGATCAGCGTCGCCAGGGTCGTCGGGTCACGGCCGAACGCGAGGACGAGACCGGCCACCAGAGCGACCGCAAGCACTTCGGACAGGGGCACCGTCAGGGAGGAGAGGGCATCGAGCTTGAAGAAGGTATCGCGTACCCGGCGCGATGCCTGGTCGTAACGGAACTTCTCATAGTCTTCGTGCCCGAAGGCGCGAATCACCCGGAGACCGCCGAGCGCTTCCCACATCCGATCGGCGAGACTGCTGTTGGCCTCGACCGCCTCGTGCCCGAGCGCCTTCACGCCTCGCGTCACCCCGAGCGCGACGAGCGAGATCAAGCTTACGAAGAAGAGCGTCAGCAGCGTCAGCTGCCACCACAGCAACAAGAGAAGCGCGACGAACACGAGGCAGGTGCATCCGCTGATGATGATCCGTGCCAGCGTCGACAGGGCGTCGCTCGTCCGCCAGGTCGAGGTCGTCAGCGTGTTCACCAATGATCCGTATCGACTTTGATCGATATACCGAAAATCCAGATGCAGTATGCGATTGAAAATGTCGCCGCGAAGCTGATTGCTTACACGCGTGTTCACATAGGCGAAGCTGACAACGTTGGCATAGCTCACGAGATTCTTGAAAGCTATGCTCACGACTATACAGGAACCCAAAATCAATAAACGCTGATCGTCGGGGAGGTTGCGCCCGAACGCGATCAGCGCATCGACGACGTGATTTCCGCTGGCGGTGTCGGTCGGCGCATCAATCAAGAACTGCAATAGCGGAATGAAGAGGTAAATGCCCAGCCCCTCCAGGGCGGACGCGACGATGCCCAAGACCACCAGTAGCGGTAGAGCCCACGGACAAGGCTTGAGGAGGCCGAGAAGTTGCCGCGCTAGTTGAAGTTTCCGCATCGATCATCAGGTCAGTTGCCACGCCGTCGCTACGTTGCCACCGGCCCCCGTCTCAAGCAATGGCTTCGATCATTCAGAGCGTGACCTCGGGGAAGCCGGTGTCGCGCGGGTAAAGAAACGCGAGGTGTCTCCCCGAGAGCGTGCGCGCAGGACGCTCGGGCTAGGCGGTGCCCTCGAGATCCTCGTAGAGCGTGCGCGCCTCGGCGGCCGGGCCACGGCGGGCCCCGGTCGCGAGCACCCGGATCACGCGGATGCTGCGGCCCTGGGGAAAGGTCAAAACGTCGCCCGGGCGCACGCGATAGTGCGCCTTGGTGATCACCGTCTCGTTGATCCGGAGCCGGCGCTTCGCGATCACCTGCACCGCCAGCGCGCGCGTCTTGAAGAAGCGCGCCTGCCACAGCCACTTGTCCAGGCGCAGGCCGTCGTCGGCCTGATCGATCCCGGTCATCCCGTCGTCCGCAGGCCGCGCAGGACGGAAAACGGCGATGGCGCGGCGCGGGTCTCGTCGTCGCGGCGGCCGCGCTGGCGGGCCCTGGCCTTGCGGCGGACGAAGCGGCCGTCGGCGTCCCTGGCATAGCCGAGCGCCTCGATGACGCTTGCGAGCTCGGAAGCCGGCAGACCGCACAGCGCCGAGAGCTCCGGCCCGCAATCGAAGGGCCCGTCGCGCCCGAGCGCGCGCAGCCGCGCCGCCAGCCGCTCGACGATGTCGATGCGCAGCTGCCAGCCCCCCAGCTGCTCGAACCCGATCGCGTCGGCAAAGCCTCGAGCCTGAACCTCGGGCGCAGGCAGCGCGACCCGCCCGGACGGCGGGGGGGAGAGCCCCGGCTGACGCTGGTGGATCGCCCAGAGCCGCGCCCGGAGCCGGACCGCGCTCGGCTTGAGCATCGCCGGCAGGTAGACGTGACGGACCCCGAAGCGCACGCCGATCGCGGTGAGCCTGGCGCGGTCGGCCTCGCCCAGCGCCTTGAGCAGGCTGCGCGCGTGGCGGACACGCACATTGCCGAGCCCCTCGACCAGGAGGAAGGCGAGCCCGCGACCCGGCCCGTCGAGCTCCGCCGCCTGCAGCTGGCGCAGCGGCTGACTGGAGGCCGCGAGATAGGCATCCAGCCACTGCGCGAGCCGACGGCGGACGCTCTCCTGCGTCGGCGCGCCCAGGCTCTCGGCGACCTGCAGCTCGAGCCGCGGCGCCAGCGGCGCCGCGCCCGGCCGCAGACGGGCGACCGCTGCCGGCGATGCCGGATCGTCCCGCCAGAGGATCTGCCCCCCGTCGTCGAGCGCGAAGGCCTGATCGGGGGCGGCGATCAGTGCCTTGGCGCGGCGCCGGAGCTCCGGTCCCAGCGCCCGCTTCGCGGCCGCGCTGAGCGCCCGGCGCTCGATCTCGGCCCCGCCCGTCTCGAGCGTGTAGCGCAGGCCCTCGATCTGCCCCACGGGCTGGCCCTCGACCACGACCGCGCCGTCCGGCTCGATCGCCGCAAGCGGGCCGCCGGCCTGCAGGCTCCTCAGCAGCGCCTGGGTACGCCGGTCGATGAAGCGCTGGGTCAGGCGATCGTGCAAGGCGTCGGACAGGCGATCCTCGACCGCCCGGGCGCGCTCTTGCCAGTGGACGGCGTCGTCCAGCCAGTCCGCGCGGTAGGCGACGTAGGTCCACGTCCGCACGTGCGCGAGGCGGGCGATCAGCGAATCGATGTCGCCGTCGGTCCGGTCCAGCCGCGCCACCTGATCCGCGACCCAGTCGGTCGGCAGCCGGCCGCGAGCGGCGAGATTGCGGAAGATGGTATCCAGCAGGTGCAGATGCGCATCGGTGAGCGTCTTGCGGAAATCCGGGATCTGGCACACCGACCAGAGCAGGCGCACGCCTGCGGGCGAGCCCGCCCGCTCGCGGATCTCCGGCCGGCGGGCCAGAAGCTTCAGGCTCACGTCGTCGATCGCATCGCGCGTCTTGACCAGGCAGGTGGCGGGCGGCGCCGCCTCGAGCGAGCTCATCAGCTGATCCAGGCTCGCGAAGTCGAGCGCCGAATTGCGCCAGCGCAGCTGCCGGAGCGCCGGGAAGTCGTGGCTCTCGACCGCCGCGATGGTCTTCGGGTCGAGCCCGCCCACCTCCTGGGTCGTGCCGAAGGTGCCGTCCTGCATGTGACGCCCGGCGCGGCCCGCGATCTGGCCAATCTCATGGGCGTGCAGGCGGCGGTGCTCGCGGCCGTCGAACTTGTGCAGGCTGGCGAGCGCCACGTGCGCGACGTCCATGTTCAGGCCCATGCCGATCGCATCGGTCGCGATCAGATAGTCGACCTCGCCCGCCTGGTAGAGGGCGACCTGGGCGTTGCGCGTGCGCGGGCTGAGCGCGCCCAGCACGACCGCGGCCCCGCCCCGGTGGCGTCGCACCAGCTCGGCCAGCCCATAGACCTCCTGGGTCGTGAAGGCGACCACCGCGCTGCGCCGGGGCAGGCGGGTGACCTTGGCGGCGGCGGCATAGGACAGCATCGAGAAGCGCGGCCGGGTGATCACCTCGGCCTCGGGCACCAGCTGCCGGAGCAACGGCCGGATCGTGTCCGCGCCCAGCAACATGGTCTCGTCGCGCCCGCGCGCGTGCAGCAGCCGGTCGGTGAAGATGTGGCCACGCTCGAGATCGGCGGCGAGCTGGATCTCGTCGACGGCGAGGAAGCTCACCTCGGTCTCCAGCGGCATCGCCTCGACCGTGGCCACGAACCAGCGGGCGGTCGGCGGCTCGATCCGCTCCTCGCCGGTGATCAGGGCGACCGTGTGCGCGCCTTTGTGCGCCACGATACGGTCGTAGATCTCGCGCGCCAGCAGGCGAAGCGGGAAGCCGATCATCCCGCTGCGATGGGCGAGCATCCGCTCCACGGCGAAGTGGGTCTTGCCGGTGTTGGTCGGCCCAAGCACCGCCATGACCCGCGGTCGGTCCTCGTGCATCACCGCCATCCCTTTCGACTATTGGGGCGGCGCAGGAAGTTCGCAAGGGTCATGATCCGCGCCGCGCCATAGCGCGCGGCACCCCGGATCTCGAGGCCATTACTGAGGGGTGGCAATTTCAGGTCGATCTACACTTGGCGGGTGTAATCGAAAGTGGGGACGCTTGAAGCCCGGACTTGCGCTGCCTACATGCCTCGCAACCGAATCACAGTGCCGGCACGATCAACGTCATGGGGAAGCGACATGGCCGCTGAGCCGCAGCCGTTCGAAGCCGAAGTCGGCCGAGTTCTCGATCTCGTCATCAACTCCCTCTACCAGCATCGCGAGATCTTCCTGCGCGAGCTGATCTCCAACGCATCGGACGCCTGTGACCGCCTGCGCTACGTGAGCATCACCGAGCCGCATCTGCAGGCCGACGATCCCAGCCTCAAGATCGTGCTCAGACCCGATAAAGCCAAGGGCACGCTCACGATCACGGACAACGGGATCGGCATGGACCGCGAGGATCTCGCGGCGAATCTCGGCACCATCGCCCGCTCGGGCACGCAGCGCTTCCTCGACGGCCTGAGCGGGGACAAGGCGAACGATGTCAGGCTGATCGGGCAGTTCGGGGTCGGCTTCTACTCGGCTTTCATGGTGGCCAACCCGGTCGAGGTGATCTCGCGCAAAGCCGGCGACGAGAGGACCTGGCACTGGCGCTCCGACGGCCGGAGCGGCTTTGCCATCGAGGAGGCGAGCGCGCCGGCACCTCGCGGCACCTCCGTGATCCTGCACCTCCGCGACGACGCCAAAGAGTTCCTGGACGAGACGCGGCTGCGGCAGGTGGTGCGGAGCTACTCCGACCACATCCCCCAGCCGATTCTCCTCGAGAGCGAGCCCAGAGCGAAGGCGAACGGCGAGGCCGCCGTCGGGACCGCGCAGCCCCAGCAGATCAACGAGGCGAGCGCGCTCTGGACGCGGCCCAAGAGCGAGATCACCGAGGAGCAGTACAAGGAGTTCTACCACCACGTCGCGCATGCCTTCGACGAGCCCTGGGCGCGGCTGCACGTGCAGGCGGAAGGCGTGGTCTCGTACCAGGCGCTGCTGTTCATCCCTAACGCCCGCCCGTTCGACCTGTACGACCCGGCCCGGCGGCACGGGGTCAAGCTGTACGTGCGCCGCGTCTTCATCACCGAGGACCTCGAGGGGCTGATGCCGCGCTACCTGCGCTTCGTGCGCGGGGTGGTCGATTCGGAGGATCTGCAGCTCAACGTGTCGCGCGAGACGCTGCAGCGCAGCGCCGTGCTCGCCAAGATCAGGAAGGCACTGATCAAGCGGCTGCTCGACGAGCTGGAGCACCGCGCCAAGGCGGAGGACGGCGGCTATCCCGCGTTCTGGGAGCAGTTCGGCGCCGTGCTCAAGGAGGGCATCTACGAGGATGCGGAACATCGCGAGCGGCTGATGGAGCTCGCCCGCTTCCAGAGCACGGCCAGCGACGGCTGGGTGAGCCTCGGCGAATACCTCGCGC
>CAZXYL010000575.1:0-2164 GCA_964644915.1 uncultured Geminicoccaceae bacterium | reverse complement strand
CGCGCGGCCCGTGCGCGCTTGACCAGGCGCACCAGCTCGGCCCGGGCGCCCTCGGCGTCCCGCACCGGGCGCGAGAAGGGCAGCCGCGCCGTCCGCGCGCCCTGCCGCAGATCGCAGCCTTCGGGATCAACGCCCGTCAGCCGCCATCCGTCCCCGCCCAGGCCCAGCAGCCCCTGCGCATACAGCTGGACGGCATCCCGATGCTCGGCGTTCATGTGCTCCAGGATCTCCGCCTCGCGCTCGATCAGCGCCGGCTCGGCCTCGATCAGGACCTCGGCCCCGTCCACCCAGTGGATGCGGCCGAAGCCCGCCACCAAATGTGCACGCTCGACCGCCAGCCGACAAAACGCAAAATCCTGGAAGTCCGCGTACATGGAGGCGCTCGGATGCCGCGCGAGATAGCGCGCCCGGTGCCTCGGCTCCTGACTGGGCTCGATCCGGCCCTGCAGCGTCACGCGCTCGCCGGCGAGCGGGTCCTCGCGTTCGCCCGTGGCATCGAGCAGCAGCGAGGCGCGCGCGTCCTCGCGCAGGTTCCTGGTGTGCTCGGCGAGCGCGGAGAGCAGGAGCAGGGGCGCGCCGTCGTGATCGGTGGCGACCGAAACGAGCGAGACGTAGGGAGCGCCACCGGACCCCCGCAGCACCGTGGCCAGGGCACCCCGCGGCACCGAGCGGACGACGCGGCGGATGGTCTGTGCGGGCGTCTCCTCGGCCATGGGCGAAGCGTGGCGAATGCGACCTTGCAGGTCAAGCCGCCCGGAGACCTGCCAGGGATGCGCTCCGCGCCGGTCTCCTCGTTTGCCTCGGGCCGCGGCTCGCCCGTAGTATGCCGCCGTGCTGCACCGCAAAACCAGCGCAGGAGGCCCCATTGCCCGACCAGGCTCACCCGGACCAGCCGGAGATCCGCTACGAGCGCGCGGCGATCCCGGAGACGCCCACGGAGATCGCGCCCGGCGTGTTCGGCATCCGCCTCGCCCTGCCGTTCGCGCTCGATCACGTGCATCTCTGGCTCTTGCCGGACGAGGACGGCTGGACCGTCGTCGACGCCGGGCTCGCGGACGAGCGCACGCGTGCGGTCTGGGACGGGCTGCTGGGCGACTTCTGCGCCGGCGCGCCGCTGCGGCGCGTGCTGGTGACGCATTTCCACCCGGATCACATGGGGCTCGCCGGCTGGCTGTGCGCCCGTACCGGCGCGGAGCTCTGGACCAGCCGCACGGAATGGCTGCAGGGCCGGATGCTGGCGCAGGACACGAGCGATGCCTTCGTCGAGGCCGGACGTCTGTTCGACCACCGCGCCGGCCTTTCGGAGGAGCAGATCGCCGCGCGCGCGAAGCGCGGCAACGCCTATCGCACCCGCGCCGGGCCGCCGCCCGCGTGCTATCGGCGCCTGCGCCCGGGCGACCGGGTCCGGATCGGCGGCGCCGACTGGCGGCTGCTCCTGGGCCAGGGGCACTCGCCCGAGATGCTCTGCCTGTTCGATCCCGAGCGCAACCTCCTGCTCGCGGGCGACCAGGTGCTGCCCAGGATCTCGCCCAACGTCAGCGTCTGGCCGGCGGAGCCGCTGGCGAACCCGCTGCAGGAGTTCCTGGCCTCGCTCCAGCCGTTTCTGGACCTGCCCGAGGACTGCCTGGTGCTGCCCTCCCACGGGCGCCCGTTCCGCGGCCTGCACGCGCGTATCGAGCAGCTGGCGCAGCATCATCGCGAGCGGCTCGACCTAGTTCTGGAGGCGTGCGGGACCCCCGCCACCACGGTCGAGATCATGACGCGACTGTTCGACCGTCCGCTCGATGCCCACCAGCTGGGCTTCGCGCTCGGCGAGAGCCTCGCCCATATCAATTACCTCGTGGAGGAAGGACGGCTCACCCGCCGCCTCGATGACGACGGGCGCCTGCGCTACGCGCGGAGCTGAGGACGGCGTGAAACATACAGTTTGGGACCGGTAAACTCGATCAGCGGACCGGGACTCACGCCAGCTCCCGCTCGGCGGCCCGAGCCAGCGTCTCCGCGATCCAGGCATTCATCGTCATGCCGGTGGCAACGGCCGCAGCAGCGACTCGCGCGTGTTGATCAGGCGGGAGGCGCACGTTGAACTTACCGCTGTACGGTCGGCCCGGCTTGACACCCTTCTTGCGGCAGGCTTCCAGATGCGCCTCGATCGAGGCTGCCA
>CAZXYL010000574.1:0-9053 GCA_964644915.1 uncultured Geminicoccaceae bacterium | reverse complement strand
TGCTGGCCGACCGGGGCGTAGATGCGGCAGCTGACGCCCACCTTCTCCTTCTCGATCACCTCCTCGTAGAGCGTCTCGCCCATCCCGTGCAGGCGCTGGAACTCGAAATCCCGGGAGTTGCCGGCGAACTCCAGCACCGCCGCGATGGTATGCGCGTTGTGGGTCGCGAACTGCGGGTACAGGACATCGGCGTGCGCGAACAGGCGGCGCACGCAGGCGAGATAGCAGACGTCGGTCGAGGCCTTGCGGGTGAAGACGGGGTAGCCCTCGAGGCCCCGCTCCTGCGCGCGCTTGATCTCGGTGTCCCAATAGGCACCCTTGACCAGCCGGACCATGAGCCGGCGCCCGTGCCGCCGCGCCACGTCCGCGAGCCAGTCGATCACGAACGGCGCGCGCTTCTGATACGCCTGCACGGCGAGCCCGAAGCCGTCCCAGCCGGCGAGCTCGGGATCGGCCGCAACCGCCTCGATGACGTCGAGCGAGAGGTCGAGCCGGTCCGCCTCCTCGGCGTCCACGGTGAGTGCGATGCCGGCCGCCATGGCGTCTCTCGCGAGCGCTGAGAGGCGCGGGACCAGCTCGTCCATGACGCGTCTGGCCTGCGGCACCTCGTAGCGCGGATGGAGGGCGGACAGCTTGACCGAGATGCCCGGCGCCTCGATCACGCCCTTGTCGGCCGCCGCCTCCCCGATCGCGGCGATCGCGTGCCGATACGCGTCGAAGTAGCGCTCGGCGTCCTTCATGGTGCGCGCGGCTTCGCCCAGCATGTCGTAGGAGTAGCGATAGCCGCGCTTCTCGAGCGTCCTCGCGCGGTCGAGCGCGCCCTCGATGGTGCGGCCCATGACGAACTGCCGGCCGAGGATGCGCATCGCCTGGGTGACGGCCTCGCGGATCACCGGCTCGCCCAGCCGCCCCACCAGCCGGCGCATCAAGGCGCCCACCGACTGGCCCTGGAACTCCGAGAGCCGCACCACCCGCCCGGTGAGCATGAAGGCGAAGGTCGAGGCGTTCACGAACAGCGAATCGCTGCGCCCGAGATGACGGTCCCAGTCGGCCGCCGAGATCTTGTCGCGGATCAGGCGCTCCTGCGTCTCGTCGTCGGGAATGCGCAGGAGCGCCTCGGCGATGCACATGAGCATCACGCCTTCCGGCGTGGACAGATGATACTCGTGGAGGAAGGCGTCGATGCCGCCCCGGTGCAGGCGGCCGGCGCGCACCGCCTCGACCAGGCGGCGCGCCATCCCCGCGCTGCGCTCGCCGCTGGCCTGCGGCACCTCGAGCTCACCCGCGAGCCGGCGCGCGATCGCGGTCTCGTCGGCGCGGAAGGCTTCGTCGATGGCGGCCCGCAATGCGCCGCGCTCGGGCAGGGCCGTCTCAAAGATCATGGCTGCCGCTCCCCTGTAAGCGGCCAGGGGCCGCTCGCGCACGACGGCTCGCTAACTCACACGACGAAGATACCATCGTGCCGCCCCTTGCACAGCCGGCGGATCGACGGCAGGGCCGGTCGGGCTACTGACTCGAGCGGGCGAAGCGGACCGCTTCCTCGGCGGCCCGGATGAGCGCGCGGGCCTTGTTGGCGCTCTCCTGATACTCGGCCTCGGGGTCGCTGTCGGCGACCACGCCGCCGCCCGCCTGCACGAAGATCCGCGCGTCCTTCACCAGCGCCGTGCGCAGGGCGATGCAGGTATCCATGTTGCCGTCGGCGCCGAAGTAGCCGACCGCGCCGGCATAGAAAGCGCGCCGGCAGGGCTCGAGCTCGTCGATGATCTCCATGGCCCGGACCTTGGGCGCGCCGCTCACGGTGCCGGCCGGAAAGCCCGCGATCAGCGCATCGAGGGCATCGGCGCCCTTGCGGATGCGGCCCTCGACATTGGAGACGATGTGCATGACGTGGCTGTAGTACTCCACGGTCATCTTCTCGGTGACACGCACCGTGCCGACCTCAGCCACCCGCCCGACGTCGTTGCGGCCGAGATCCAGCAGCATCAGGTGCTCGGCCAGCTCCTTGGGATCGCCCAGAAGGTCGGCCGCGAGGGCCGCGTCCTCGGTGCGGTTGGCGCCACGCCGGCGCGTACCGGCGAGCGGGCGCACGGTCACCACGTCGTCGCGCAGCCGGACCAGGATCTCGGGGCTCGAGCCCACCAGGGCGAAGCCATCGAAGTCGAGGAAGAACAGGAACGGCGAGGGGTTGAGCCGGCGCAGCGCGCGGTAGAGCGCGAACGGTGGCAGATCGAACGGCAGGGTGAACCTCTGCGAGGGGACCACCTGGAAGATGTCGCCGGCGCGGATGTACTCCTTCGCGGTCTCGACCATCTCGTGGTAGCGCTCGCGGCTGACGTTCGAGCTCGCCTCGGGCGTCGGCCCCACGCCCCGGTCGATGCTCCGGTGCGGCAGGCCGCGGTCGAAATCGGCGACGATGTCGGCGAGCCGCTCGCGGGCGAGATCGTAGGCCGCGCGCGTGCCGAGCTCGGACGACGGCCAGACCGGCGTCACGATCGCCACCTGATCCGCAATGTTGTCGAAGATCGCGACCACCGTCGGGCGCATGAACACGGCATCGGGGATGCCGAGCGGATCCGGGTTGGCGTCGGGCAGCCGCTCCATCAGCCGGACCATGTCGTAGCCCATGTAGCCGAACAGGCCGGCCGCGATCGGCGGCATGCCCTCGGGCATGGGGATCTGGCTCGCCCGGATCAGCGACCTGAGGTCACTCAGCGCATCGTCGGCGGACGGCTCGAAGGCCTCGAGGTCGTGGCGCGCGTGGCGATTGATCTCCGAGCGCCGGCCGAAGCAGCGCCAGATCAGATCCGGCTTGAGGCCAATCGCCGAGTAGCGGCCGCGCACCGCCCCGCCCTCGACCGATTCGAACAGGAAACTGTACGGGCGGCCCTCCGCCAGCTTGAGCATCGCCGAGACCGGAGTCTCGAGATCGGCCACGAGCGAGGTCCAGACGACCTGCGGACGGCCCGCCTCGTAGGCGGCCGCGAACTCGGCGAACTCGGGCCGCAGGGCCATACGCGCGTCAGAAGACCGTGCCGGCGGCGCCGGTCGGCATGAGGCCGTCGGCGCCCATGAGACGTTGCAGCTCGGCCTCGTGCACCTGCACGGAATAGGCCTCGCGCAGCGCCGCGCCGAACTGGGCCAGGATATCGGCACGCATCTCCTCGCGCAGCTCCGCCCGCAGCCGCTCGAGCGCCTGCGGATCGTCCGCGGGATTGGCGCCGATCACCTCGTCGGTGGCGACCAGCGCGAAGCCTTCGGGCAGTTCCATCACCTGTCCGGCGAAGCTGCCCGGCTCGGTCGAGAACAGGGCGCGGACGACCCCAGGGTCCGGGCGTCGCTCGTTGCGTTTCACCGGCCCGACGTCGCGGAGCTGGAAGCCGGCATCGGCCGCGACCTTGTCCAGCGCGATGCCCTCATTCATCTGCGCGAGCAGGGCCTCGGCGCGCTCCCTCGCCTGCTGCCGGCGCTGCTCGGCCTGCCAGGCCTCGAGCAGCTGGTTGCCGACCTCCTCGACCGTCCTGACCCTGGCCGGCTGCACCTGGTCGACGCGCAGGACGAAGTAGCCGCCGTCCGCGCTGTCCTCGAGCAGGCTGGTCTCGCCCGCCGGCGTGTCGAAAGCGATCTCAAGGAAGGTCTCGCCGGCCGGCACGTCGGCCTCTTGCTCGCCCGCGGGCGTGAGCCCCTGCGCGTCGACCGCCTCGACGGTCCGGACCTCGAGCCCGAGGGTCTGCGCCGCTTCCTCGAGCGTGGCACCGGCGGCCAGCTCGTCGTCGAGGGCGTTGGCGAGACGGGGCAGCCGGCGCTGTGCCTGCTCGAGCGCGAGCTCGCGGCTGATATCGTCCCGCACCTCCTCGAGCGGAGTGACCTGCTCGGGCTCGATCGCGCTGACATGGAACAGATGCCAGCCGAACGGGCTCTCCACGGGCGCGCTCACCGCGCCTTCCTCGAGGGCGAAGATGGCATCGTTCATGGCCGGCGGCAGCTGCCCCGGCGTGACCGCGCCGAGCTCGCTCAGGGTGACGCCCTGGTCGGCGAGCTCGCCCGCCACCTGCTCCAGGTCGACGCCCTCGGCGATGCGCGCCGCGGCCTGCTCGATCGCCTCCGGCTCGCTCGCGAGCAGCTGGTCGACCGTGCGCCGCTCGGGCGTGCCGTAGAAGCGGATCCGGTCCTGATAGGTCGCCTCGATCTCCTCTTCGCTGACCTCGACCTCGTCGATCAGGTCCTCGGTGTCGAGCCCGATGAGCGTGACGGTGCGGTATTCGGGCGCGCGGAACTGGTCCTCGTGCTCGGCGTGGTACTGGGCGAGCTGCCCCTCGGCGGGGGCCGGCAGATCCGTGATCGCGGCCGCCTGCACCACGAGCATGCGGCCGCGGCGCTGCTCGTTGCGATGCTTGTAGAGCGATTCCACCAGCGTCGCCGGCACCTCGACCGGCGCGGTCAGGCTCTCGGTGAGCATGGTGCGCACGACGTCCTGGCGGAGCGCGGCGAGATAGCCGTCCTCGCTCATCCCACTCGCCCGGACCAGCTGCTGGAAGCGCGAGCGGTCGAAGCGGCCGCCGGTCTGGAACGCCGGATGCTCGACGATCATCTGGCGCAGGGCGTCGTCCGGGAGGGCGAGCCCCATCTCGCGGGCGCGCAGGTCGACCAGCCGGCGCGCGATCAGGTCCTGCAGCGCCTGGTGCATCAGCCCGAGCTGCACGGCGCGCTCGCGATCAATGCCGGTGCCGAGCTGCCGCTGCAGCTCGTTGACCCGGCGGTTGAACTCGTTCGTGACGTCGCTCGCCAGGATCTCGGTGCCGCCGACCTCGGCGATGGCCGGGTTCTGCCGACCGCCATAGAAGACGTCGCCGATGCCCCAGACCGCGAAGCTGACCACGAGCAGGAGCAGGAGCGCCTTGACGATCCAGGAGCCGGCCTGTCTTCGGATGCTGTTGAGCATGGCCTCGCAAGGATGCAGTGCCGCCGTCGCCCCCGCGGCGGCCGAAATCTGGCTCGAATGTAGGGAGCGCCTCGGCCGCGAGCAACCGGCAAGTTCGCGCGCCGGCACCCTGGCAAGGCCCGAGGTCGTGTGCTAGACAGCCCCCTTCGCGCGGCCGCCTCACCTCGCTGGTATTGCCCATGCCTGTTGCCGAGCCCGTGGTGATCGGGAACTGGAAGATGAACGGCCTGCGCGCCGAGGGCGAGGCGCTGGTCGAGGCCTTGATCGAGCGCTACGGCAGCGCCGGCGGCAACGGCACGCTCGGCGTCTGCCCGCCCGCGACCCTCCTCGTACCACTCGCCGGCACGCTCGCCGGGACGCGGATCGCGCTGGGCGCCCAGGACTGCCATCCCGAGCCCAAGGGCGCGTTCACGGGCGACCTCAGCGCGCCGATGATCAAGGACGCCGGCTGCACGATGGTCATCGTCGGTCACTCCGAGCGCCGCCAGGGGCACGGCGAGACGGACGAGTTGGTGCGCGCGAAGGCGAAGGCGGCGCTGGACGCCGGCCTGATCGCGATCCTGTGCATCGGCGAGACCGAGCAGCAGTGGCAGGCGGGCGAGACGCTCGCGGTCCTGGACGCCCAGCTCGAGGGCAGCCTGCCCGAGGGGGCGGGCGTCGAGAGCCTGATCCTCGCCTACGAGCCGGTCTGGGCGATCGGCACCGGACGCACGCCCACGACCGAGGACATCGTGCGCACCCATGACCATCTGCGCCGGCGCTTAGCCGAGCTGGTCGCAGGCGGCAGCACGGTGCGCCTCCTCTACGGCGGCTCGGTCAAGGCCAAGAACGCCCGCGAGATCATGGCGCTCGCCAACGTCGACGGTGTGCTCGTCGGGGGCGCGAGCCTGGATTCGGACGAATTCTGGGCCATCTATGAGGCCGGCCGCGCCGCCCGGGGCTAGGCGGTGCGCATCGCAACGCTCAACGGACGAGATTTCGGTTCTCCATGGCCACGCTCCTGCTCATCGTCCATATCCTGATCGCGATCGCGCTGGTCGGCGTGATCCTGTTGCAACGCAGCGAGGGCGGCGCCCTCGGGATCGGCGGCGGCGGCGCCGGCGGCTTCCTCACGGGGCGCGGTCAGGCCAACCTTTTGACCCGGGTGACCGCGATTCTGGCGGCGAGCTTCATCGCCACCAGCTTGATCCTCGCGATCCTCGCGACCTACCGCACCCAGCCGACCTCGATCCTGGATCA
Source organism: uncultured Geminicoccaceae bacterium (assembly GCA_964644915.1). GTDB lineage: Bacteria > Pseudomonadota > Alphaproteobacteria > Geminicoccales > Geminicoccaceae > CAZXYL01. Next base: position 2,875 of record CAZXYL010000574.1, on the reverse strand, counting down.
GCCGGCGGCGGTCCCGACCCAGCCGCAGGTCCCGGCCGAACCTGTGGCGCCGGTCGAGCCGCGCGCGCCGCTCGCCGACTGAGGGCCGTCTCGCCCGTGCGCTGCCGTCCGCGTCCAGGGTGCGCGGGCGGATTGCCTCGCGCGGCGAGATCGCCGATAATGCGCGCCCAATGACGCGCTTCGTCTTCATCACCGGCGGCGTGGTGTCGTCGTTGGGCAAGGGTCTGGCCTCGGCCGCCACCGGCGCGCTGCTCCAGGCGCGTGGCTATTCGGTTCGCCTGCGCAAGCTCGATCCCTATCTCAACGTCGATCCGGGGACGATGAGCCCCTACCAGCACGGCGAGGTCTACGTCACCGACGACGGCGCCGAGACCGATCTCGATCTCGGGCATTACGAGCGCTATACGGGCGTGCCCGCGCGCGGCTCCGACAGCGTGAGCGCCGGGCGCATCTATTCCAACGTGCTCGGGCGCGAGCGGCGCGGCGATTACCTCGGCGGCACCGTACAGGTGATCCCGCACGTCACCGACATGATCAAGGAGTTCGTCCTCGGTGATCTGGACGATGCCGATTTCGTGCTGTGCGAGATCGGCGGCACGGTCGGCGACATCGAGGGCCTGCCGTTCCTCGAGGCGATCCGCCAGCTGGGCTTCGAGCTCGGCCACGACCGCGTCGCCTACGTGCACGTGACGCTGGTGCCCTACCTCGCGGCGGCGCGCGAGCTCAAGACCAAGCCCACCCAGCATTCCGTGCGCGAGCTGCGCGGCATCGGCATCCAGCCGGACATCCTGCTCTGCCGCGCCGAGCGCCCGATCCCCCCTGAGGCGCGGCGCAAGATCGCGCTCCAGTGCAACGTCCAGCCGGGTTCGGTAATCCCGGCGCTGGACGTCGAGAGCATCTACGAGGTGCCGGTCCGCTATCACGAGGAAGGCCTCGACACGCAGCTCCTGAAGCACTTCCGGCTGCCCCACGAGCAGGAGCCCGACCTTGCACGCTGGCGCGAGATCACCCAGCGGCTCGCCCGGCCGGAGGGCGAGGTCACGATCGCCGTGGTCGGCAAGTACATGGGCCTGCAGGACGCGTACAAGTCGCTGCGCGAGGCGCTGACCCACGGCGGGATCGAGAACCGGGTGCGGGTCAACACCCGCTGGCTGGACTCGGAGATCTTCGAATCCGACGACGCCGCGCACTATCTGCACGACGTCAACGGCATCCTGGTACCGGGCGGCTTCGGCGAACGCGGCTCGGCGGGAAAAGTGGCGGCGGTGACCTTTGCGCGCGAGCGCAAGATTCCCTACTTCGGCATCTGCTTCGGCATGCAGATGGCGGTGATCGAAGCGGCGCGGAAACTTGCCGGCATCGAGCAGGCGAACTCGACCGAATTCGGCCCCACGCCCGAGCCCGTGGTCGGCCTGCTCACCGAGTGGGAGCGCGAGGGTGCCTTGGAGCAGCGGACTGAAGGCGGCGATCTCGGCGGCACCATGCGCCTGGGGGCGTACCCCTGCGTGCTGTCACCCAACAGCCTGGCTGCGAGCATCTACGGCCGCTCCGCCATCAGCGAGCGGCATCGCCACCGCTACGAGGTCAACGTGCACTACCGCGAGCGGCTCATGGCGGCGGGCCTGCGCTTCTCCGGCATGTCGCCGGACGGCCGCCTGCCGGAGATCGTCGAGCTGCCGGACCACCCCTGGTTCGTGGGCGTCCAGTTCCACCCCGAGCTCAAGTCCCGGCCCTTCGAGCCGCACCCCCTGTTCGCCTCGTTCATCGAGGCGGCCGTGCACCAGTCCCGGCTCGTCTAGGCGGAGCGGCGCATGACGCATCGCGTCGGAATCGGCCCGCTCGCGATCGGCAACGACCTGCCGTTCACGCTGATCGCCGGCCCCTGCCAGATCGAAAGCCGCGCGCATGCCCTCGAAATGGCGGAGGCGCTGGTCAAGATCACGCGCGAGCAGGGCCTGGGGCTGGTCTACAAGAGCTCGTTCGACAAGGCGAACCGGACCAGCGCCTCCAGCCCGCGCGGCGTCGGTCTGGCCAAGGGCATCGAGATCCTGGCCGAGGTGCGCGAGCGCTTCGGCTGCCCGGTGCTCACCGACGTGCACGAGACGCAGCAGTGCCGGCCGGTGGCCGAAGCCGTGGACGTGCTGCAGATCCCGGCCTTCCTCTGCCGCCAGACCGATCTGCTCGCCGCCGCGGCCGCGACCGGGGCCGCCGTCCACGTCAAGAAGGGTCAGTTCCTGGCCCCTTGGGACATGGCGCAGGTCGCCGCCAAGATGGAGCGCTTCGGCTGCCGACGGCTCCTGCTTGGGGAGCGGGGCACCAGCTTCGGCTACAACACGCTGGTCTCGGATTTGCGCGCTCTGCCGATCATGGCCCGAACCGGGTGGCCGGTAGTGTTCGATGCCACGCATTCGGTGCAGCAGCCGGGCGGTCATGGCGCCACCTCGGGCGGACAGCGCGAGTTCGTGCCGGTGCTGGCACGCGCAGCGCTCGCGGTGGGCGTGGCGGCGCTGTTCATCGAGACGCACCAGGACCCGGACCGCGCCCCCTCCGACGGCCCCAACATGGTGCCGCTCGCCGAAATGCCGGCTCTCCTGCGCCTCTGCCAGGCCTTCGATTGCCTGGCCAAGGAGCATCCGGTCACCCTGGGATGACGAGGTCCGCCATGTTCGAGACCGAGATCACCACGATCCGCGCCCGCCAGATCCTGGACAGCCGCGGCAATCCCACCGTCGAAGTCGACGTCGCGCTGGCCGGCGGCGCCATCGCGCGCGCGGGCGTGCCCTCGGGGGCATCGACCGGCTCCAAGGAGGCGATCGAGCGCCGCGACGGCGACAAGGGCGTCTATCTCGGCAAGGGCGTGCTGCAGGCGGTCGAC
>CAZXYL010000573.1:0-2255 GCA_964644915.1 uncultured Geminicoccaceae bacterium | reverse complement strand
ATTCCATTTTCCGTGCCGGAGCCGCCGGAGCTACCCGCACGGCTCGGCGTCGTCCTCCACGTCATCTACCTCGTCTTCAACGAGGGCTACTCCGCCTCGTCGGGCAGCTCGCTCACGCGGCACGACCTCTCGGGCGAGGCGATCCGCCTCGGCCGGCTGCTGGTCGAGCTGCTGCCCGAGCCCGAGGCTCTGGGGCTGCTGGCGCTCATGCTGCTGCACGAAGCGCGGCGCGCGGCGCGCACCTCGCCCACGGGCGAGCTGATCCTGCTCGCCGACCAGGACCGTTCGCTCTGGGACCGGGAGCAGATCGCTGAAGGCGCAGCGCTGGTGGAGCGGGCGCTGTCGTCGCGCCGGTTCGGCCCCTACACGCTGCAGGCGGCGATCGCGGCGGTGCACGCCCAGGCGCCCGAGGCCGCCGCGACCGACTGGGCCCAGATCGTCGGCCTCTATGATGTGCTCCTGCGGGCCGAGCCGTCGCCCGTGGTCGAGCTGAACCGCGCCGCGGCTGTGGCGATGCGCGACGGCCCCGCGGCCGGTCTCGCCCTCGTCGACGCGATCCTCGCGCGCGGCGATCTTCTCGACTACCACCTCGCGCACTCGGCGCGGGCGGACTTCTGCCGGAGGCTGGGCCGGACAGCGGAAGCCCGGGTCGCCTACGAGCGGGCGCTCGGCCTCACGCGGCAGGAGCCGGAGCGGCGATTCCTGGAGCGGCGACTGCGCGAGCTGCCGGACTAGCCGGCGTCCCCGATGCCGTCCGCCGCCCGGTCGATCAGCGCCACGATCTCGTCCGTAGAAAAGGGCTTGACCAGGTACCCGATGGGGCGAGCCGCATCCGCCCTCTCTCTGGTCTCCGGGTCGGAGTGCGCGCTCAGGAAGATCGCGGGAATATCGAACCGGTTGCGAATCTCCACGGCCGCGGCGATGCCATCGGTCCCTCGGGCCAGGCGAATGTCCATCAGTACGACGTCGGGGAGATGTGCGGACGCCGCTGCGACCGCGGCCGGCCCGCTTGCCACGGCGTCAACGACCGCATGCCCGCGCTCCAGCACCAGATCCTCGAGGCCAAGGGCGGTGACCACATCATCCTCGACGATGAGGACGCGGAGCGCTCGCCGGGCAGCCTCGCTCCGTCCTGCACCGGCGTCCGTCGCCGGCGCGGCGACCCGTACCTGTCGTCTCCACTCGCCGCCGGTAGAATCGATGATCGCTGCGCCCTGCATCTCGGCCGTGCCATCGAGGGTTCGCTGATCGCAGGTCCACAAAATGACAGAGATGGTGGGTGGCGTCACCAGCAAACCCGGTATCGCAGAGCGGGCCCGGCAAGGTACAGCAGGGAAAGGCCCTTGACGGCGGCCCTGCGCGACCAACCCTCAAGCGCCTGGCGGCTGATCCGAAGCCGCTCGGGCGGGGTCGGGAGAGTCGGGCGGTCTGCCGGAGCATCCGACCGAAGTGCCCGCTAGAAGGGATGCTTCGGAGGGTCGCTCGGATGCGCTCCTGGCTCACCTGTCTGCTCTTGTGCGGCTGGCTCGCTGCTCCGGGCGTGGCCGAGACCGTCACGCCCTACGGCTACCCTGTGGCGGACCCGCTCGAAGCGACGGTGGTCGGAACGCCCGACGGCTATGAGGCCGAGCTGCCGACGCTGCCGTTCGAGCTGCGGGAAGTCCGGCCGTTCCCGGATCGCGAGGTACCGGACATCTTCTGGTACACGGCCGGCCTGCGTTATCTGGTCTCGGCCCAACCCGGCGGGGCACCGCTCGCCTTCGTCATCCCGGGGGCCGGCGCCAACTTCGGCGATCCGCAAAGCGTCATCCTGCAGCAGACGTTGTACCAGGCGGGCCTGCATGTGGTGGCGCTGCCCTCTCCGCTGCATCCCAATTTCATCGTCAGCGCGTCGCGCTCGGGCCGCCCGGGGCTGCTCGCCGAGGACGCAGAGGACATCTACCGCGTCATGGACCTGATCCGGCGGCAGATCGGGGACGAACTCGAGATCACCGGTTACCACCTGGCCGGCTACAGCCTCGGTGGGACCTACGCGGCGTTCGTGGCCGAACTGGACGACGAACGCGGCTCCTTCGGCTTCGGCAGAGTGCTTCTGATCAACCCGCCGGTCGATATCGGCCGGTCCGCCCAGATCCTCGATGCGATGTTCGAGCGGCACATCACCTCGATGGCCGATTTCGACGTCCTCTTCCAGCGGCTGATGGCCGCGCTCTCCGCCGCTTACCAGCCGGGCGCCGAGATTCAGTTCGGCCGTG
>CAZXYL010000572.1:0-3245 GCA_964644915.1 uncultured Geminicoccaceae bacterium | reverse complement strand
AGTTCCTGCCCTGGTGCACGGCGGCGCGGATCACCAGGCGCGAGGGCGAGAGCTTCTATGCCGACCTCGTGGTCCAGTTCAAGGTCTTCAAGGAGCGCTTCACCTCCAAGGTGACGCCGCATCCCTACGATCTGGTCGACGTCGAGTATATCCATGGCCCCTTTCGCTACCTCAACAATCACTGGCACTTCATCGAGGCCGAGGACGGCGGCACGATCATCGACTTCTACGTCGACTTCGAGTTCAAGTCGCGCATTCTGCAGAAGATGATCGGCCTCTTGTTCAACGAGGCGGTCTCGCGCATGGTCGGCGCCTTCGAGACGCGCGCGCGCCAGCTCTACGGCCCCGACGGCGTGCACGCGGCGCCCGCCGCCGAGCGCCCTGCCGCGAGCCGCGCCTGAGGGCGAATCGACCCTCGGCGAGCGCCTCGCCGTCACGACGTAGCGCGTCCGAAGGTCACCTGTGGCTTGGCGTTGCCGCTTTGTGCGTCCAGGGATTGAAAACTGGAACACCGGCGCGGGCGAAGTCCGCGACGTTTCGCGTCGCGACCGTCAGTCCGTGCAAAGCCGCCGTTGCCGCCAGGAACAGATCAGGCTGGCTGAAGGTGTGCTTGATCCGTCTGCCGCGCTCGACCATGCGTCGCCATTCGAGGATCACGTCTTCGCTGACCTCCAGGATACGCACCCCGAACCACGGTCGAAGCGTGTCGTCGAGCCAAGCCGCAAGCTCTGCACGAAAGGCCGCGTCCGGATGCCGCTCAATCCCGAAGCGGATCTCGGCGATCGTGATCGTGCTGATGAAGAAGCTTTCGGGCGTCTGCTTTTCGGACCAGTCCTTCACCTGCGGGTGACACCAAGCCTTGCGGAGCTCGGACACCACATTGGTGTCCAGGAGCCATCGGGTCAAAGCTCCACCTCACGCACCGGGCTGGACTCCCGCGCCGGACTGATGTCGAGATCCCGAAGCGGCGAATTGGACAGCATCGCGTGCAGGCTCGGCTGCGCCCCAGCCGGCATCACCCGCGCGTAGTCGTCAGCCGAGATCACCACGACGGCATCTCTGCCATAGACCGTGACGCGCTGCGGACCTTGCTCCTTGGCCAACCGCACCAGCTCGCTAAGCCGCGCCTTGGCATCCTCCAGCTTCCAACCCGGCAGCTGCTGCAAAGCCCGGGACTTGGCAGTCATCAACTCGCTCCTGACTAACCTAGTCAGGAAATGGAGCTCGAACGGCACCAGGTCAAGGCCTCTTCTTAGCGCTCCGCCGCTGGTCGCGCAGCCACTCGGCCAGCCCGCGGCCGGCGCAGCGATCGATGAGGAACTTCACTCTCCGGCGACCCGAACCGCATCGATCCGATCGTTGGCGATCGCCGCGTGGGCATAGGCAAGACAGGCACGGATGTCTTCAGGCTCAAGCCCGGGATAGTCGTCGAGGATGGCCTCAACGGTTTCCCCTTGGGCAAGCAGGCTCAACACCAGCTCGACGGAAATCCGCATACCCCTAATGATGGGCTTGCCGCCGAAGATCTGCGGGTCGGCGGTGATGCGGGCGAGCAATGCGTCTTCCATGTCGGCGTGCCTAACCGTTCGGTGTTGCGCGATCAGCAGCGCCTTCCGGCATCAGGTCGCGGTAGATGGCATCGAGCGGGATCGGTGCAGAGCAGCAGCCGAGGCGGACCTCGGCCTGCCCGATCAGGTCCTCGACCCGCCAGCCGTCCGGGGTGCGCCGCTGGATCTCCACCCGCCGCTCGTCGCTGAACACGACCAGGATCTCCTGCACCGACGCAATCGTGCGGTAATCGGCGACCTTGCGCCAGCGATCCACCTGGCTCGTCGATGGCGAGAGCACCTCGACGACCAGCACCGGATCGGCGACCATCCGTCGCTCGGGCTCCCGGGGCGCACAGGTCACCGCCAGGTCGGCAACATAAAACGTGTCCCGCCGATCCGGGATCGTGATCCCCGCCTCGCCGATGACGCGACAGGGCGTCGATAGGCGACTCCGGATCTCAGCCCCGAGACTCAGGATGAGCTCCCCGTGCGCCTCCAGCGCCGGCGCCATCATGAATGGGATGCCGTCGACCAGCTCGTAGCGCCGGTCCGTGCCGTCGTCCCACTCCAGGAACTCGGCGAGACTCATCCGCTTGGGTGCAGGCGAGGCCATGCGTGAAATCTACGTGACCGCCGCCCGAGCGACAAGCGCGCCCCCTCCAGGCCCACCGGCAGGAGCTCGGAGGGCGATGCCCCGCTCATTCGGTCGCGGGGCGCTCCGTCACCAGGAGAACGCGGTTCGTGCTGCTCTGGTGGATCAAGAGGTTGCCCTCCCGCGTCGGCCGCATGTGCCGCACGATGCCGGCGTGAATGCCCCCGGACGGGATGGCCCAGCTCTGGAACTGCTCGGTCGCCGGGTCGAAGCGGACGAGCGTATCGGGCCTTGTGCCCGACTCGTTGTACCAGACGATGTCGTCGATCACCGCGATGGCATAGGGGTGAGACCGCGGCCCGCTGGGCGATGCCCATTCCTTGGCCTCGCCGATCTCCGGGTCCAGTCGCCCCAGACGGCCCTGGGAGGAGTTCACGTACCAGATCGCGCCGTCGCTTGCGAAGTCCAGGCGCCGGACGGTGGTCGCCGGATCCGGCAGCTCGTATTCGCGGACATCCATCGTCTCCGGATCGATACGGTACAGCCGGTTGCTGCCGTTGCTCGCGACCCAGGGGACGCCCTCGGAGCTCAGCTTGATGCCGTACGGCCGCGAGCCCTCTACCGGCATGGTGACCAGCTCGACCTCACCGGTCGCCGGAATCAGCCGACCCACCATGTTGCTCTGCTGCAGCGTGAACCAGACCGTGCCCTCCGGGTCGACGATCGCCGAATGCGGGTCGCGCGCGGCCGGATCGGGCATCTCGTAGACCGTGACCTCGCCGGTGCGCGGGTCGAGCACGCCCATGGTCCCGTTGCCGTTCCCGGTGTACCAGATGTTGCCGTCCTGGTCGGCGGTCACGGTGTGTGGCCGTGACCCGGGCGGCAGCGCGAACTCCTCGATCTCGCCGGACTCGGGATCGACCCGCCCCACCAGGTCGGCCCACTGGCCGGCCCACCAGATCGAGCCGTCGGGGGCTTGCACCGGATCACGGCTCCGCTGCCCGAGCGTCGGCGCCTGCCATTCCGTAAAGGTGATCGATGCGTCACCGGGCGTCAGATTCGGCGCCCGTTTCGTGTTCTCGGGGAAGTGCGTCGCCAGATAC
>CAZXYL010000571.1:0-5197 GCA_964644915.1 uncultured Geminicoccaceae bacterium | reverse complement strand
CGAGGCGAGCTGGAGCACGACCAGGGTGATGGAGAAGACCAGGCCCGCCACCGAGATCATCGAGGCCGCGATGGTCGAGAGCACCTCCCGGCTCCCGCTCGGCCCGATGAAGAACTCGCCGCCGGGATCGGTGAGCGCCCGGATGCTGATCCGGGCATCGAGCCAGACGGTGACGAACGAGAGAACCACCGCGGCGGTCAACATGAGCGACGGCACGAACCAGAGGCTCGCACTCACCCGGTACCAGCCGTAGCTCAGCCAGGCGCGCAACGGACGCCCCCTCGGGGCGGCTCACCTTCAGGCGATCACCGCCACCTTCTTGCGCTCGATCAGCTCGAAGTCGATCTCGCAGCCCAGACCGGCGCCGGTGGGCGCGTGCACCAGGCCGTCCCGGTCGACCTCGATATCCTGGACCAGCCCGTACTTCTGCGCGCCGGCCGGCAGGAGCACCTCGAAGTACTCGCAGTTCCTGATCGCCAGGATGACGTGCAGGTTGGCGACGTTGTTGAGCGAGTTGCCGCCGTGGTGCACCTCGAAGTTCATGCCGAACGCCTCGGCCAGATGCGCGGTCTTGATCAGCGCCGTGATCCCGCCCTTGACCGCGACGTCGCCGCGCAGGTAGTCGGTCGCGCGATTGAGGATCCAGGGCACGTAGCTGGTGAAGCCGCCCGGGCTGTACTCGGTCGCCATCAGCGGCACGTCCAGCTTTTCGCGCAGCTTGCTGCAGCCGAACAGGTCGTCGTCGGCCAGCGGGTCCTCGTACCAGTAGTAATCGAGCTCCTCGATCGCGAAGCCGACGCGCAGCGCCTGGTCATAGCGGTAGCTCCAGGTGGAATCCAGCATCAGCCGATAGCCCTCGCCCACGGCTTTACGGACGGTCTCGCAGATCCTCACGTCCTCCTCGGGCACGCCCGGCGGGTGAATCTTGTACGCCTGCCAGCCCGCGGCTTTGAATGCGAGCGCTTCCTCGGCGTAGGCGTCGGGCGAGGCGAGCACGGCCGAGGACGCATAGGCGGGCACGCTCCGGCGATAGGAGCCGAGCAGCTGGTGGATCGGCAGATCCGCGATCTTGCCTGCGATGTCCCACAAGGCGACGTCGACTGCCCCGATCGCGCGCAGCGTGGTGCGCCGGTTGCGGTGCCACATGCGATCGTAGAGCCGCTCGCGGTCGAGCGGGTCCTGGCCCAGGAGCACGGGCTTCAGGTTCCTGATCAGCGAGAGCCCGTCCTGATCGGCCGAGTACATCGAGGAGCCCAGGAACGCGTGCCCTTCGATGCCCTCGTCGGTCCGGATGCGCAGGAGCCCGAGCTGGCTCTCGCCGCCGAACTCGGGCGCATGCGTGCCGTAGGTGGTCGCCGGGATCCCCTCCCAGGCGAACAGCGTCAGCGTGACCTCGGTGATCTTCAACTGCCTACCTCCCGGGCGCCTCGTTTCACGCGAGCGACGAACGCGCGTGCAGCGTCAAACGTCCCGCAGGCGCTGCTGGGGAATCCTAGAAGGCATCCACCGCCCGGCCAGGATTCTCGGGCGCAGCCGCGGCTTCAGCGGCACCGCCTCGTCTCATGGGGTCAAAGCCGTGAAGATCATAACATAGATCGAGGACGGCAAGAGCGCACGCACCAGCCCACCAACGTTCCACTCGGAAGTAGTGGATCCGCGCTTTGCCTGAAAGAGGATCCGGTCGGCCGCATATTGCGCTGCTCCGGCAGTGCCGTATATTAGCTCCGCATGCACACGGTCGTTGAGACGCCTGCTTACTTGCGGGACGTGAGGGATGCGGGGCTGAGCGAGGGAACAACGAATCACCATCGTCAGCTACATCGCGCGTCACCCGAACGCGGGGCTCGAGATTCCTGGCACGGCCAGGAAGGTCCGATTTCCCGGCCGAGGCAAGGGAAAGAGCGGGGGCTATCGGGTGGTAACGTTCTACACCGGCCAGAGCATGCCGGTGTTCCTGCTGAATATGTTTGCCAAAGGCGATCGTGTCGACCTCTCGCAAGCAGAACGAAACGAGCTTAGGTCGCTGCTGCAGTCGCTGGCGAACCAGTACATGAGGGAACGAGGTGCATGACGCGGGCAGGCCGAAGGATCATCGAGAGTGCGCGGGAAGCTCTGGCCTTCGCGCGGGGTGAAGCCGATCCGAGGGCGTATCGTGTGCACACTGCCGAGGACATCGACGTCAGGGCCATCCGCCACAAGGTCGGGATGACCCAGGAGGATTTCGCGCGTCATTTCGGCGTCAGCAAGCGCACCGTCCAGGACTGGGAGCAAAGACACCGCCGTCCTTCCGGTGCGGCGCGCGTGTTCCTCAAAGTGATAGATCGCGAACCCGATGCGGTTCGGCGAGCCTTGATGCAGCCGTAAGGCATCATCTCGTCACCAGTCCACCACCGTGCCGTCCTCGAGCACGGCGTTGGTGGCGTGCAGCACCTCCTGCCGGAAGGGGTGCCTTTTGGCTTCCTTCTCGTTCACCTCGACACCCAGCCCCGGCGCGTCCGGCACCCGCCAGTAGCCGCCCTCCCGCGCGATCGGGCCCTGCACCACGTCCCAGTACCACGGCACCGCGCCCGTCATCTCCTCCTGAATGACGAAGTTCGGCGTCGCGACGTCGAAATGCAGCGCGGCGGCGCCCGCGATCGGCCCGAGCGGGTTGTGCGGGGCGAGCCCCACGCCGGCGGTCTCGGCCATGGCAGCGATCTTCCTCGCCTCCAGGAAGCCGCCGGTATGGCAGAGATCCGGCTGGGCGATGTCGATCGCGCGCAGACGGAACAGCGGCTCGAACTCGGCACGGCCGATCAGCCGCTCGCCGGTCGCAATCGGGCAGCGCGACCGCTCCGCCACCGCCTTGATCGCGAGCGGATCGCCCGGCGGCACCGGCTCCTCCACGAACAGCGGCGCGTAAGGCTCGAGCGCCCGGATGTAGGCGAGCGCCGCCGAGACCGAGGCCGGCCGCCCGTGAAAGTCGATCATGATCTCGATCTCCGGCCCGACCGCCTCGCGCAGCGCCGCCATCAGCCCGGCGACGTGGCCGACCGCGCGCGGCGACACCGAATGGTGGGTGTACGGGATGAACACCACCTTCATCGCGCGATAGCCCTGCGCCAGCACCTCCTGCGCCCGCTCGACCAGCGGGCCCGCCGCCATGGTCTCGTAGACCGCCCGCATGTCGCCCAGACCGAGATGCGTGTAGACCTTGACCCGATCGCGCGTCCGGCCGCCGAGCAGGCGCCACACCGGCACGCCCAGCGACTTGCCGAGAATGTCGAAGCAGGCGATCTCGATCGCGCTGATCGCGGACGCCCCGATCACGCCCATGCGCCAGAAGCCGTGCTTGTGCATGATCCGGACCAGCTGCTCGACGTCGCGCGGGTCCCGACCCAGCACCAGGGGCTCGAGATCCTCGACCGCGCCCGTGACCGCACGCGTCTTCCATTCCAGCGTCGCCTCGCCCCAGCCCCAGAGCCCCGGCTGGTCGGTCTCGACCTTCACGAACACCCAGTTGCGCATCTCGGCGTTGACCACCAGCGTCCGGATCTTGACGATCTTCATCGGTGCGCTCCCGAGCGGCGTCGCAGGATGTCCTGCGTGATGATCGGGCGGCGGGTCAGTTGCGCGACGGTACGGGCGCCATATGGTTGCTCGCCGGTCGCGGCCGGGCGGCGCCCGATGCCGGATCGAGCGCGTCCACAGGAGCGATCGTGGTCTCGATCTGCCGCTCCTGGCCATTGCGGTACAGCGTCAGCTCGAGCCGCGCGCCGATCGGCGAGATGCCGACCAGATTGCTGAGATCGGCAGCCCTCTGCACCGGGCGGCCATTGGCCGCCACGATCACGTCCCCCTGCACGATCCCGGCCCTGGCCGCGGCCGAGCCGGGTGCCACCCGGCCGACCAGCGCACCGCCCCTGCGCGCGAGGCCCAGGCTGCCTGCGAGCGCCGGATCGAGGTCCTGGAGCGCCACGCCGATGCGGCCGCGCCGCACCTCGCCATGCGCGATCAGCTGCTCCATGACCGCGCGCGCCATATTGCTCGGCACGGCCAGATTGATCCCGACGTTGACCGGGCCGGGGCTGTACAGCGCCGTGTTGATGCCCACGACATTGCCCTTGGAATCGACCAGGGCACCGCCCGAATTGCCCGGATTGACCGGCGCGTCGGTCTGGATGAAGTCCTCGTAGCCGTGCCGACGCAGCCCGTTGCGCTTGAGCGCGCTCACGATCCCGGTGGTCACCGTCTGGCCGATGCCGAAGGGGTTGCCGATGGCGAGCACGACGTCACCCACCCGGAGATGGTCGGAATCGCCGAGATCGGCGGCCTCCAGCCCGTCCGCCTCGATCCGGAGCAGCGCGATGTCGGTCTCGGGATCGCTGCCCACGACCTCGGCCTCGAACGTCCGCCCGTCCTCGAGCGTGACCAGGATCGCGCGCGCCTGCGCGACGACGTGGTCATTGGTGAGGACGTAACCCCGAGCCGCGTCCACGATCACGCCGGAGCCGGCGCCGACCGTCTCCATGGGCTGCGGCTGCGGGAACGGGCTGAACCACATGCCGGCGCCCGACTCCCGCGTCCCCGGCGCCGGCTTCGACGTCACGCGCGTGCGCACGGCGATGCTGACCACGGTAGGGGTCACCCGCTGCAGCATCGGTGCGAAGCTCATCACGCCCCGCTCGGCGTCCAGGGGCAAGCCCGCCACCGCCGGCGACGCGCCGATCGCCCCGAACGACACCGCCAGCGCCAGCACGCCAACCGCCATCGAGACGCAGCAGCTCTGCATCCTGGTCTCCCCGAATCGGCCCGCCGTATGATCGGCGGAGGGTTTGCTTGGTCGTGAATCGTCTCGCAGGGCCCGGGGCGACCGGCGCTGCCCGACGCCGATCATCCGGGGGCCGCATTCAGCATGCCACCAGACCCTGGCACGATCCAGCCTCGAAGATGTAAGCAAGGGGCGTGCCAAGTGGGTGCCAGCCCACCGGCACCGGCTCGCCCCTCGTCAGCGAATGACCAGCACCATGCGGGCGTGGCCGCGGAGCAGATCGAGCGCGAGCGCGCGCGGGCGGCCCTCGATCACCGCCATCATCTCCTCGACCGAGCCGACCGGCCGGCGGTTGACGCGCACCTCGCGCCGGTTGACCTCGACGATCACGTCACCCGGCCGCAGCCCCGCCTGCGCGGCCGGGGAGCTCGGCTCGACCTGCGTCAC
>CAZXYL010000570.1:0-2870 GCA_964644915.1 uncultured Geminicoccaceae bacterium | reverse complement strand
CGGCGTGCTCGACCGCGAGCCGGGCGAGGGCGATGGTCTTGCGCAGCACCGGCGAGCGCGTGCCGCTGGTGACGGTGCCGACCTGGGCGCGGCCGAGATGCACGCAGTCGCCGTGCGCCGCCGTCTCGTTGCCGAGGAGCTCCAGGCCCACAAGCCGGCGCTGCGGGTTGGCCTTGCGCCGCACCAGGGCCTCGCGCCCGATGAAGTCCTCCTCGTTCCTGAGCGCCACGGCGAAGCCGATCCCGGCCTCGAAGGGGTCGGTCTGATCGTCGAACTCGTAGCCGGCGAAGATCAGCCCGGCCTCGATCCGCACCATGTCGAGCGCGTCGAGCCCGAGCGGCGCAATGCCGTGCGGCGCGCCGGCCTGCATCACGGCGTCCCAGACCGCCGGCGCGTCCTTGGGGTGGCAGAAGACCTCATAGCCGAGCTCGCCCGTGTAGCCGGTGCGCGAGACGATGATCGGGATGCCGTCGTATTCGCGGAGGCGGCCCACGGTGAAGCGGAACCAGGCCAGCTCGTCGAGCGCCGGCCGCGCCGGCGGCGTCCACACCAGCTGCTGCAGGATCTCGCGGCTCATCGGCCCCTGCACGGCGATGTTGTGGATCTGATCCGTCGCGGTCTTGACCCAGACCTCGAGGCCGAAACGCTTCGCCTGCTCCTTCAGCCAGATGCCGCCGTAGTCGTCGCCGCCGATCCAGCGGAAGTTGTCCCTGCCCAGCCGAAACAGCGTGCCGTCATCGATCATGCCGCCATGCTCGTAGCACATGGCGGAGTAGACCACCTGGCCCTCGGCGAGACGGCGCACGTCGCGGGTGAGCGTGCGCTGCAGGAGCGTCTCGGCGTCCGGCCCCAGAACCTCGAACTTGCGCAGAGGCGAGAGGTCCATGACCGCGGCGCGCTCGCGGCACGCCCAATACTCGTCGACAGCGCCGTGCCGGGTGTACGAGGTCGGGAGCCAGTAGCCGCGGTACTCGGTGAAGTTGCGGGTGAGGGCCGAGGTCCGCACATGGAAGCCGGTCTCGCGGGTGAGCTGGGCTGGGGCGTCGGGGGTCATGCGAAAGGCCACCGCTCGTTTGAAGGCGCTCTCGGCCGGATAGACCCGGACGTGGATGTCGGTGAGGTTCCAGCCGTTCGCCGGGTCGATGTCGTCCGGGCAGGACGACGACGCGCAGACGAGGTCGGTCAGCGCGCGCAGGAGCACGTAATCGCCCGGGCGCGACCACGGCTCGTCGAACCAGATCACGTTCCGGGCGTCGACCTGGGTGTTGTAGAAGAAGTTGATCGCCGGCCAGCCACGGTACGCCTCGATCTCGAACGGTGCCAGCGCGCCGTTGAAGTTGTCCGAGCAGTTGGGGTGGCCGAAATACCCCATGTCCTCGTAATAGCGCGCGGTGCAGGCGAGATTGAACGTGTCGTGTCGCCCGACGGTGTCGCGGATCACCTCGACCAGCGGCTGCATGTTGCGGTCGAAGAACTTCGAGTGCAGGCCCGGCCCGGGGTAGGCGGAACCCACGAGCGTGCGGGTCGTGGTGGCATCCAGCCCCGCGACCTGGCTCTGGTCGAGGAGCCGGCGGTTGAAGGCGAGGAAGTCCGAACACTGCCGGCCCGCGACGTCGATGATCTGGATATACTCGCCAGCCTTGACCTCGTAGCTCAGGGCGCTCGCGATGCCGACCCGGAAGTCGAGGCGCGGCTCGGCGAGCGGCTCCGGCAGGCGCGGGCCCGATGCCGGCCTGATCACCGCGCGGCGCAGCAGGACCAGGAGATCGGTCGGCGGGTTCTGCCGATCGACCGCCATCGGCCCGCCCGGGGCCGCTATGAGCGCGAACGCCTCGCGGCTCGCCCGGAAGCGCGCCTCCTCGCCGGCCGGGGAATCCTCGCCGAACAGACGGACGGCGCGCCCCCGGCCGAGATCGAGCCGGCGGCGCTCCAGCGCGGCGCGCACGCGCCGGGCGTCCTCACCCGCCTCGACGAGGATGCGATGGAGGCCGGTGGGCTCGAGAGTCGCGCGCGCGCCGATGGCGCCCGCATCCTCGCCGCCGTCCGGGGCGAACAGGACCAGCTCCGCCGGCTGCCGCCCTTCGAGATCGACGACCTCCAGCACGTCGCCCGGCTCGATGCTGATCCCGATCGCCCCGCCGCCCCGGACCACGTAGCGTTCGAGACCGGGATCGAGCGCCGGCAGCCCCGGCTCGAGGACCCTGGGGCGGGACGCCGTCACGATCGCGGACGCCTCCATCAGTGGTTCTCCGCTCCCTCGACCAATAGCGGACCAAATATGACCAATGCTGCCGGATTGCCAGATCAAGGATGGCAGAGCTAGTCTCGGGCAGCAAGCGCCAAGGGTGGAGACCGGGTCAGCGCCGAGGCAGCCATGGCCTTCGATCAGCGGGAGTTTCGCAACGCACTCGGGTGCTTCGCCACGGGCGTGACCATCGTCACCGCGCTCGACCCGCGCAGCAAGCTGCTGGGCATCACCGCGAACTCGTTCAGCGCCGTCTCGCTCGACCCGCCGCTGGTCCTGTTCAGCCTCGACCGCCGGGCGCACAGCCTGCGCGCCTTCCTCTCCACCAAGCACTTCGCGGTCAACGTGCTGAGCGCGGAGCAAGCCGCGCTCGCGACGGCCTTTGCCCGACCGCTGAGCGACAAGTGGACCGGCGTCGAGTACGAGATCTGGGATACCGACTGCCCGATCATCAAGGGCGCGCTCGCTCAGTTCGAGTGCGAGATCCAGCACACCTACGAGGGCGGCGACCACATCATCTTCGTGGGCGCGGTCCTGCGCATGGCCTACCACCCGGAGCGCGAGCCGCTGATCTTCTATCGCGGCCGCTATCGCAGCCTTCGGGTGCCGGACGAGGAGCCAGGTC
>CAZXYL010000569.1:0-1809 GCA_964644915.1 uncultured Geminicoccaceae bacterium | reverse complement strand
CGGATGGCCTTTCAGCCGCTCCACCAGGGCGGCACGCCCGACCAGGAGGCCGGCCTGCGGGCCACCGAGCAGCTTGTCGCCGCTGAAGGTCACGAGATCGACGCCGGCCGCGATGGCCTCGGGCACGGTCGGCTCGTGCGGCAGGCCGAAGCGCCGCAGGTCGACGAGGCTGCCGCTGCCGAGATCCTCCATGACGATCAGCCCGCGATCGCGGCCGAGCGCTGCGAGCTCGCCGGTCGAGACCGCGCTCGTGAAGCCGACCACGCGGTAGTTGCTCGGGTGCACCTTGAGCAGGACCCGGGTCTCGGGCGTGATCGCCCGCTCGTAGTCGGCAAAGCGCGTCTTGTTGGTCGTGCCGACCTCGACGAGCCGCGCGCCGCTCTGGGCGATGATGTCCGGAATGCGGAAAGAGCCGCCGATCTCGACCAGCTCGCCCCGCGAGACGATCACCTCGCCGCCCTGCGCCAGCGCGCAGAGCGCCAGTAGGACCGCCGCGGCATTGTTGTTCACGACCAGGGCGGCTGCCGCCCCGGTGAGCTGGCGCAGCGTCTCGCTCACCGTCCGGTGGCGCGAGCCGCGCCGGCCGCTGGCGAGATCGAGCTCCAGATTGGAGTAGCCGCGCCCGATCTCGCGCACGGCGTCGAGCGCTGCGGCCGCCAGTGGCGCGCGGCCGAGGTTGGTGTGGATGACGATGCCGGTCGCGTTGATCGCCCTGTGCAGGCCGGCGCTCCGGGCGCTGTGCAGCCGCGCCCGTATGCCCTCGAGGAGGCGATCGGGCGTGACCGCCGCGCCCGGCCCGCCGTCAAGGATGGTCTCGCGCCATCCCTGCAGCTCGGCACGCACCGCCTCCAGCACCGCGCCGCGCGAGAACTCGGCGCTGAGCTCGCGTGCGCCCGCGGTCGCCATGATGCGCTCGACCTGCGGCAGGCGGCGCAGGGCCGAGGCGTTCGCGTGCAGACTGCGGCGCTCGGACACCTCTCCTTCAGCCCGGCTGCGTCCCACAAGGAGGAAAGCGCGAGACCGGCCGGGAGTTCCCGAACGCCGCCGAGGAGCGTACTCTCGCTGAGGAGCGACGGGTCAGGCCGTTACCGGCGCCCACGGCGTCTGGCTTCCTGGCGCGCAATCTGCTAACGCTGGGGTATAAGACCGCTGCGCTGAATGCGGTGGGGGAGTAACGAGACCTGCGACGCCCGGAGCAGGTCCGCGCCAGGAGGCTGCGTCATGGATCGCGAGCGCGATGTGGATCCGGTAGAGACGCGGGAATGGCGCGAGGCCTTGGGGTCGGTCCTGGAGTTCGAGGGGCCGGCGCGGGCGGAGTTCCTCCTCGCCGAGGTGCTCGACGAGGCGCGCCGGCGCGGCGCGCCCGTGCCCTACTCCGCCAATACGCCCTACCTCAACACCATCCCGCCCGAGCAACAGGCGCCGCACCCGGGCGACCGGGCGATCGAGCATAAGATCCGCTCGATCATCCGCTGGAACGCGCTCGCGATCGTGCTGCGCGCGAACAAGGAATCATCGGAGCTGGGCGGGCACATCGCGAGTTTCCAGTCCGCCGCGACCCTCTACGACACCGGCTTCCTGCACTTCTGGAACGCGCCGCACGAGGGCCACGGCGGCGATCTGGTCTATATCCAGGGGCACTCATCGCCCGGGATCTACGCCCGCTCTTTCCTCGAGGGGCGGCTGTCGGAGGAGCAGCTCCTCAACTTCCGTCAGGAGGTGGACGGCAAGGGCCTGTCCTCCTACCCGCACCCCTGGCTGATGCCGGACTTCTGGCAGTTCCCGACCGTGTCCATGGGGCTCGGCCCC
>CAZXYL010000568.1:0-1991 GCA_964644915.1 uncultured Geminicoccaceae bacterium | reverse complement strand
CAGCGCCTCGAGCCCGCCGAGCGTCGTGACCTTCCCGATGCGGATCGCCACGGGGTCAGGCCCTCGCCATGCGCGCGGCCGGTCGTGGCCCGGGATGCGGCCCGCTGGCCAGCGCCGCGTAGAGCCCGAAGTAGCACCGGGTCATGAGCTCGAGCGAGAAGCGCGCGCGGGCGGCCGCGCGACAGGCCTCCGGATCGAGCCCTCCCGCTTCGCCGATCGCTGCCGCCATCTCGTGCTCGTCGCGCACGAGAAATCCGGTTCGCCCGTGCTCGACGATCTCCGCGAGCGCACCGGATGGGAATGCGACCACCGGCGTGCCGCAGGCGAGCGCCTCCATGGCGACGAGCGAGCTGGTCTCGGGCGCGAGGCTCGGCACGAGGAGGCAGCGGGCCGCCGTGAGCAGGCGGCGCTTGCGGGCGAAACCTACCGGACCGAGAAAGCGGCGCTGCGCATCGAGCCGCGGCACGATCTCGGTGCGGAAGTAGGCCTGGTGCGCCGGGTAGCCGAAGATTTCGCCCGCGAGCAGGAGCGGGCAGCCGGCGCGCCGGGCCGCATCCAGGGCGATGTGGAAGCCCTTTTCCGGGCAGAGCCGCCCGAGCGCGAGCGCGAAGCCGCGCCTGGCGTGTCGGGCACGCAGCGCCGCGACCGGCACGCCGTTCGGGATGTCGGACAGGAGCGGCGCGCCGGCCGGGCAGGCCTCGCGTTGCGAGCGCGAGACGCAGTGCAGGAAGGTGTCGGGCCGCGCGGGAAAGAAGGCCTGCTGTGGATACCACGCGGGCGGCAGGTGGAGAGTCGCGAGCACCGGCACGCCCGCGGGCGGCAGGTAAGCGTGAAAATCGAGTCCGTGCATGTGCACCACGTCGACGGGAAAGCGTCGCAGGGCCTGCTCGATCGCCCGACGATGGTGCTTCTGGGCGAGGCCTTGCGCCTCATCCCCGAGCGTGCCCTCGACGCGAGGCGTGGCCACCAGCTCGCCCGCCGTCCGCGAACCCGCACAGGCGATCACGATCGAGCGGTGGCCGGCCCGGGCGAGCGCCGCATCGAGATGCGTCAGCACCTGCTCGGCGCCGCCGACCGCGTCCGGTCCGACCGGGGCCAGCGGGTAGGCGACGCTCAGCACCGTGAGCAAGGAGCGGGCACCGGAGCGCGGGTCTGCATCAGGCCGCGACGACCGAGGAGCGTCTCGGCAGTTCGGGCGAGGCGCAGCCGGGCGCGTAGCGGCGCACCATGGTCGCGCAGAACTCGGCGAACTCCTCCGGCACCAGCGGCGGGCTGGTATGATGCGGTGCCACCCCGCGGTGCTCGGGCGTGAAGCAGAAGGTGAGGGTGAGCTCGAAGTCCTCGAGCGCGCTCATCTGGCGGTCGAACCAGGCGAGCGCGTTGGGGCGGAAGGCATCCGCCCAGCTGAGCCCGGTGCGCAGCTGCGTGACGCCCAGCGTGCGCAACCAGCGCACCGCGTCCTCGAGGCGGTGGTCCTCGAAGTGGAACCACTGGCAGATGCCGAGCTCGGGCGTGTACTCGTGGAAGTGCCGCAACGCCAGCTTGGGCGTGCCGTCCTCGCGCAACAGGCCCATGTAGAAGTGGCGGTAGTAGGCCGAGCCCTCGGCCTCGCGATGGCGCGTGGTCGCGGGCCAGGCGCGCGGGAGGTCGTACAGGCTGTACCAATGGATGCGCGGCGAGCGGCCGACCAGAAGGTCGGCGGTGCGATGCAGCCCGAACTCCTGCACCTCCTCGGCGCCGAAGGTGGAGACGCCGACCTCCGAGACCCAGACCGGCCGGTCCGTGACGTCCTCGATCTCCTGCAGCTTTTCCGGCCACTCGTGGATCGTCCAGTGGTTCCAGTCGAGCGGGAAGCCGTGCACGGCCACGGCGTCGACCTGCTCGAGCACGCCCTGGCCGTGCATGTTGCGAATGAACAGGGGGTCGATCGGCGAGATGCCGCCCAGAACCCGGCAGAGGCGCGGGTTCTCCGCCGCGATCGCCTCGCCCGC
>CAZXYL010000567.1:0-5032 GCA_964644915.1 uncultured Geminicoccaceae bacterium | reverse complement strand
AGCTTCTCGAGCCTGAAGCTCGGCGAATCGCACGTCTACTTCCACACCAATCCGGGCTCGCTCATGTTCCTCATGGGCAGCTTCTATCCGTCGCGCGCCTTCAACCCGCCGGACAAGGCCGGCCAGCCCGAGGGCTTCGAGCTCGGCATCATGAAGTTCCCGACCCTCGATGACGCCGCGTGCAACGAGTGCAAGACGATCACGGTGGGCGGCTCCTATTCGGTCAACGCGGCGAGCCCGCATCCCGAGCTCGCGGTCGAGCTCCTCAACACCATGGCCACGCCGGACATGGGCAACAAGTGGCTGGAGACGGTGCTGGTGCAGACCGGGATCGGCACCGACCCCGACAAGATCTCCGGGCCGCACGCCGACTACTTCCAGGAGCTGGCGCAGATCAACGCCGATGCCGACTACTACATCGGCATGCCGATGCAGGTGCTGCAGGGCCAGGCGCGCGAGGTGTTCGAGCAGGTCGTGAACAGCGCCTTCCCGGCGGGGCTGATCGGCCCCGAGGAGGTGGCGGCGCAGATGAGCGCGGCCCAGTAGCGGGGCGTTGCACCAGCCGATGCGGTCGAGGGCGCCGGACGCCGCGAGCCGGATCGCGGCACCCTCGGTCGCCCCGGCCCAGCAGGCCGCGGCCATCGGGCCGAGCGCCCTATCGCGACGCCGGCCGCGTGAGCGCGACCCTGCCCGCCCGCTCGGCGCGATCGTCGCCTTCCTGTTGCCGGCGCTCACGGTCTACGTCGCGTTTACCGCCTATCCGGTGGTGCGCACGATCTGGAACAGCTTCCACCAGGTGCTGCCGAACCGGGCCGACGCCTTCGTCGGCACGGCCAATTACGAGGCGCTGCTCACCTCCGATACCATCTTCTGGCGCGCGGTCGAGAACACGCTGACCTGGGCGATCGCCTCGCCGCTGCTGGAGGTCTCGATCGCGCTCCTTCTGGCGCTCGCCCTCTACGCCAAGGTGCCGGGCGCCCGCTTCTTCCGCATTGCCTGGTTCACGCCGGTCCTGATGTCCTACGTCGTGGTCGGCATCATCTGGATGTGGATCTTCAACTTCGACTGGGGGGCGGCGAACGCGATCCTGCGCGCCCTCGGCCTCGCCGACCAGGCGCGCGCCTGGCTCGGCCATCCGGACACGGCACTCCCGGCCCTGATCCTGGTCACGACCTGGATGTGGACCGGGTTCAACATGGTCGTGCTGCTGGCGGCGCTGCACTCGCTGCCGACCGAGGTGCTGGAGGCGGCCGAGCTCGACAACTGCGGCTGGCTGAAGAAGCTCTGGTTCGTGATCATCCCGATGATCCGCCCGACCATCCTCAACCTCTGCATCCTGTCCTTCGTCGGCAAGATGAAGATTTTCGATCTGGTCTGGATCATGACCCAGGGCGGGCCCTTGTGGGCGACCGAGACGGTCTCGACCTACGTCTACAAGCGCGCCTTCGAGTGGAGCACCTTCGATCTCGGCTACCCGTCGACCATCGCGACCATCTGGTTCGCGATCGTGCTCGGCGGCGTGCTCCTGCTCACCTGGCTGTTCCGCCAACGCGACCGGCTGGAGTACTGAGGCTCAGCGGATCAGCTCGATCTGGGTCCCAATCTCGACCCCGGCCCACGACCGGTCGGCGGTGAGAGCGGGCACCGAACGGGACTGGGCCAGGGCGAGACACGCCCGATCTCCCAGCGAGAGGCCGTGCGCGCGGGTGCTCGGAAGCAGTTGTGCCGTCAAGAGCGCCTGCTCATGGTCGAAGGGGACAACCTCGACGCCCGTTTGGCCCAGCTCTGCCAGGTAGATATCAAGATCGACGCCGTCGCGCTGAAGACGCGCCAGCACTTCCGCCAGGTTGACCGCGGAGATGCACGCTCGCGAAATGATCGCCGCAACGCGCTCGTAACCGGGCTCGCCCAGTGAGGCGGCCAGCAGCGCAGAGGCATCGAGCACGACCACGGCGCGAGCGATCTATTCCCGATCCCAATCGCGTCGGCGTTCTTCAAGAAACGCATCGACGACGCTGTCCGGCTTTCGATTGCCGTAGACGCGCCGGACGTAGGCCTGCAGCCTCCGCACGGCCGCTTCCCGATCCTCGGGGGATGGCCTCGGCCCGTCGCCACAGGCCTTGGTGAGGATCGCGCGCGCCTCGGCCTCCATGCTCCGGCCGTGCTCGGCCGCCCGGATGCGCAGGCGGCGATGGACATCGTCCGGCAGGTTTCTGATGTTGAGTGTCGCCATGCGGACAATGTAGCCGTTGCAGGCGTTGTCGTCAATGAGAGCGTGACGCCGCCCCAGCGGTTGCGTTCGGGCCCACTGCGCGGCTAGATGCGGATCCGCCCCCACTTGGACGACTCATGAATCGGCTGGACGACTTCATCAACCGCGCCGGCATCGCGTATTTCTCGATGGAGATCGCGCTGCGCCCGGAGATCCACACCTACTCCGGCGGGCTCGGCGTCCTCGCGGGCGATACCGCGCGCTCCTGCACCGATCTCGAGCTGCCGGTCGTGTTCGTCACGCTGGTCAGCCGGCAGGGCTATCTGCGCCAGGAGATCGACGCGAGCGGCCGCCAGATCGAGCACCCCGATCCCTGGGACCCGGCCCGGTGGGCGCGCCCGCTCGGCGCCAAGGTCGCGGTCGACATCGAGGGCCGGCCGGTCTGGGTGCGCCCCTGGCTCTACGTCCTCGAAGGCGGGCCGAACTACCGCCTGCCGGTGATCCTGCTCGATACCGATCTCGACGAGAACACGGACGAGGACCGCCGGATCACCGACCACCTCTACGGCGGCGACGAGGCCTATCGGCTCAAGCAGGAGATCGTGCTCGGCATCGGCGGGGTGCGCATGCTGCGCGCGCTCGGCTTCGAGCTCCATACCTATCATCTGAACGAGGGCCACTCGGCGCTGCTCACCCTCGAGCTCTTGCGCCGACATCGCCTCGATCCCGCCCAGCTGCGGCCCGGCGAGTGCGCCTTCGACCTCGGCCGGGTGCGCGAGCGCTGCATCTTCACGACGCACACTCCGGTCGAGGCGGGCCACGACCGGTTCCCGTACCCCCTGGTCGAGCAGGTGCTGGACGATTTCATCGAGCTCGATCAGCTCAAGCTCCTGGCCGGGACCGACGGCCTCAACATGACCCGCCTCGCGCTCAATCTCTCCGGCTACGTCAACGGCGTCGCCGAGCGGCACGCGGAGACGGCAAGGCGCATGTTCACGGGCTTCCGGGTGCATGCGATCACCAACGGCGTGCACGCCCCGACCTGGGCCAGTCCGGGCTTTGCACGCCTTTACCAGGCGAATTTCCCGAACTGGCAGCACGAGCCGGAGGTTCTGGTCCGCGCGGACCAGCTCTCGGACGAGGAGGTCTGGGCGGCGCACACGCAGGCCAAGAGCGAGCTGCTCGCCAAGGTCGAGGAGATCACGGGCAAGCGTCTCGATCCTGCCGTGCCGCTGATCGGCTTCGCCCGGCGCATGACCGGCTACAAACGCCTCGACCTGCTGTTCCAGGATGTCGAGCGCCTGGTCGCCGTCGCCCAGCGGTTCCCGTTTCAGGTCATGATCGCCGGCAAGGCGCACCCGCGTGATCTGGCGGGCAAGCAGATGATCGAGCAGATCCACGCCTACAGCCGGCGGCTGGCGGGATCGGTGCCGGTATGGTTCCTGCCGAACTACGACATCGAGCTCGCGCGCTACCTGGTCTCGGGCGCCGACGTCTGGCTGAACACGCCCCTGCCGCCGTTCGAGGCGTCGGGCACCAGCGGCATGAAGGCGGCGCTCAACGGCGTGCTGAACCTGTCCGTGCTCGACGGCTGGTGGGTCGAGGCCTGCATCGAGGGCCGCACCGGCTGGGCGATCGGCGACGGCGAGTTCACCGGGCACGAGGACGACGCGCGCGCCCTCTACGACAAGCTCGAGCGCACCGTCCTGCCGCTTTGGCACCAGGACCGCGCCGGCTGGATCTTCATGATGAAGGAGGCGATCAGCAAGGTCGCCTGCTACTTCAACAGCCAGCGCATGATGCGCCGCTACGCGAGCGAGGCCTACATCCGGTAGGTGCTGCCGCGCCCTCGCCGGGGAAGGGACGGGGGTCAGGCGGCCTCGTCGCTCCGCGTCGGGCGGATCAGGATGTCAGCCGAGATGCCGAGCTCGCCGTGCAGCCGGCGGATCATGGCGATCGAGAGCCCGCGCTTGCGGCTCAGCACCTCCGGGACCCGCGTCCGCGTGCCGAGCATGCGCTCCAGGTCCCTCCGGGTGAGGCCCTGCTGCTCCATGCGAAGCTCGATCGCCGCGATCGGATCCGGCGGGTCCATCGGGTGCCGCTCCGCCTCGAACACATCGATCAGCGTCGCCAGGACCTCGAGCCGGTCGCCCTCCGGCGTGCCCGCCTTCGCCCCCCATAGCCGCTCGACCTCGGCCAGAGCCGCCTCGTAATCCGCCTCCGTCCGGAGCGGCCTGAGGTGCTTCATGCTCCACCGTCCCCACCTCGATGCGGCCGTATTCGGCATGCGTGCCGAGCCACTTGATCCACACGATGCCCTTCTCGTAATCGATCGCGACCACCAGCCGGTAATCGTTGCCCTTGATGTTGAACACGACGCGCTCGGCCGGGATGATACTGGCCGTCCGGTAGTGGCGCTTCACCTCGCCCGGGCTCGTCCACCGCCCTGCGCGCCTCGTCGAACCAGGCGTCGAGCGCCGCCTTGAGCGATCCCTGGTCCTTGTGCCCGGCGCGCGCCTCCTCGCCACCCTGCCCCCGTTGACCATTCCTTAACCACGATTTGACAGGGTGCCGGATGGTGGACCAGGTGCCGAGGAGGGAGAAGAAACCGGGGCGAGCGCGAGCGGGAAGTTCGAGGGCGCGGCTTCGGGAGGGATCGCCGGATCGTCGGCGACTGTCGGGATGCTTAGCTAATCCACCGCTGCGTCGGGAGCCCGGGATGATCTCTCGTTCGGCGGGGTCGTCGGGCTCGGCGTGAGCGGCATGCGGGGTGGCGGATGCAGGCCAGGGCGGTGGCCCACATAGGCAGACCTGGTCAGG
>CAZXYL010000566.1:0-1606 GCA_964644915.1 uncultured Geminicoccaceae bacterium | reverse complement strand
GAGATACGGCTCGTAAGGCTGGATCATCAGGTGCACGTCGAACGGCCTGGCCGTGAGCGGCCGCAGCGCCCGCACCAGATCGGGCCCGAAGGTGAGGTTGGGGACGAAGTGCCCGTCCATCACGTCGAGATGGATCCAGTCCGCGCCCGCGGCGTCGATCGCGCGCACCTCCTCGCCCAGCCGCGCGAAGTCGGCGGCGAGAATCGACGGGGCGACGAGCGGGGAAGCGGCCATGGGCGCATTGTGGCGCACTCGCGTCGCCTCGTCAGCGCCTAAAGGCGTCGACGGGTGCCGACGGGGGCGCTAGAACGCGCCCCGAGATGGCCAAAATCGATCTGATCGATGTCGGTGCCCTGGGGGGCCTCGCCGCGCCCTGGCGAGATCATCCCGGACGGGTCGGGCACGTGCTGGGCTTCGAACCCAATCGGCCGGCCCGACGGGATGGCGAGCGCTGGATCTGGGATACGGCGATCTGGAATCGGAACGGCCGCGCGCCGTTCTACGTCAGCGGCGGCGACGGCTCCGGATCATCGCTGCTCGAGCCCAATCTCGACTGGGTGGAGGCGAACTTCGCCCGGCTTGCGGCCGAAGGCGATCCCTGGCTGAACCGGAACTGGAAGCAGCGCTCGGCCGTGGTGCGGGTGATCGAGGTCGAGGTGCGCACGCTCGATCATGTCCTGGGCGAGCTTGCCGCGCGCCCCGCCGGCTGCCCGCGCTTCCGGTTCCTCAAGAGCGACACCCAGAGCGGCGAGGGACCCGTGCTCGAGGGCGCCGAGCGCTTCCTGGAGCGGGACTGCCTGGGCCTCGACCTCGAGCTGTTCCGGCATCCGCTCTACCGGGGCATGAAGCTCGAGGAGGAGGTCAAGGCCTGGCTGGCGAAGCGCGGCTTTCGCGTCGCCGGTTGGACTGGATACCAGAACTCGTTCGCCTCGCAGGCGGACTACCTGTTCCTGCGTGAGGCGCCGCGCGATGCCGAGGAGGCGGAGCTGATCGCCGCGATCGAGGCGATCTACCGGCCCAGGGGGCCAAAACGCCTGATCAAGCAGGCCTCGGCCCCCCGCCGGCTGCTCCGCCGCGCCAAGCGCCTGGTCAAGGCATCGCTCGTGGGGCTCGATGCCCGACGCATGTGATCTGCGATCGCACAGCGCGGGACCCGTCGCGCAAATGACAGCCGGCGTCGCGTTCAGGACGGCGGAGCCGCGCCCGCGGGCGCGAGACTGAGCCACGACAGTCGACCTGGGAGGAGGCGGACATGAGTGCGCAGCAAGCGGCAGCGGGTGCGGGCGGGTTGCTCGAGCGTCTGGAGGCGGGGCCGGTGATCTGCGCCGAGGGCTATCTGTTCGAGCTCGAGCGGCGCGGCTACGTCCAGGCGGGCCCGTACGTGCCCGAGGTCGTGCTCGATCATCCCGAGGCCGTGCGCCAGCTGCACCGCGAGTTCGTGCGCGCCGGCTCCGCCGTGGTCGAAGCGTTCACCTACTACGGCCACCGCGAGAAGCTGAAGGTCATCGGCAAGGAGGAGATCCTGGAGCCCTTGAACCGGCAGGCGCTCCAGATCGCGAAGGAGGTCGCACAGGAGAGCGGCGCGCTGCTCGCGGGCGACATCTCG
>CAZXYL010000565.1:0-2101 GCA_964644915.1 uncultured Geminicoccaceae bacterium | reverse complement strand
GAGATACGGCTCGTAAGGCTGGATCATCAGGTGCACGTCGAACGGCCTGGCCGTGAGCGGCCGCAGCGCCCGCACCAGATCGGGCCCGAAGGTGAGGTTGGGGACGAAGTGCCCGTCCATCACGTCGAGATGGATCCAGTCGGCACCCGCGGCGTCGACCGCGCGCACCTCCTCGCCCAGCCGCGCGAAGTCCGCGGCCAGGATCGAGGGGGCTATGAGGGTGCGATCCGACATTCTGCAACTTCTCTCTGGTTTCCCCCGGCTCGTCCCCGGCAGGGCTTCGCAGTAGTGCCCGTGAGCTGGCTCACTTGCAAGTTGCTGGGCGCGGGGGTGAGATGCCCGCCACGCGCTGGTGTTCCGATGCGCCAGCGCGACAGCGGGAGGTCGAGGCCGTGTCCGTCGCATCTGTACTCGAGGCCGGGGCGCGCATCGCGCTGATAGTCGCCATCCTGGCCGCGATCCTCGCTCTGGTTCTGTATTTCACCCGTTCCCTCAGCATCGTCCTGACCACGCCGCAGATTATCATCGAACCATTCGCCGTGCCCACGCAGCTGGCGGACCGGGGCTATTCAGGAGAGGTGGTGGCAAGGCGGGTGCACGAGGAACTGGGCAGGATCGGTCAGCCCGATGCCGGCGCAGGCTTCGTCGTGCGGCCCACTGCGGGCGGGCTCGAGCTATGGGGACCCCCACCAGAGCTGCGGCATCCCGTCCTGGACCTCGGCACCTCGGCCTGGGCGCTTCTCGGGGCGCTGCCTGACCTGAGGCGCGGCGACCGGATCGGCGGCGAGGTAATGGCAGATGGCCCCGACCGCCTGGCGTTCCGGCTGCGGGTAAACGGCGAGGCGGTCTCGCTCGAGCCCCGCGAGGTCGCCGGAATCGGCTTCGATGAGCTGGCCCGCAAGATGGCGCGGGCCGTCGTCCTGCGCGAGCTCGAGAAGGACCGGGTGGAGGAGCTGCGATTTCGGGGCCGCGAGGCCATGATCGAGATGAAGTACGCGCTGGCGGCGATCTACTTCGAGCAGGCGTTCAGGGCTTCGGAAGAGAGGAGCGGGGATGCGCTGAGCCAGCTCGGGCTCGCCCTCGCGAGCCAGGGCCGGTACGAGGACGCGATAGCAAGTTACGAGCGGGTCGATGGCGATGCGCTCGAGCTGAAGGACAAGGTTTTCCACTACAACAACTGGGGTCTCGCGCTCGCCAACACCGGCCAGTACGAGGCGGCGCTCCAGAAGTACGACCAGGCGCTGCGCAGCGGACCGGACAATGCGAACACGCTGACCAATAAGGGACTGGCGCTGGCCAACCTGGCTGGCACGCTCAGAAATGCAGGTGACGCCGCAGTGGCGGGCGATAAATTCCAGGAGGCGTTCGCAAGGTACCGGGCCGCGATCGAACTCGATCCGACCAATCCGGCCATCTACCACAACTGGGGCCTGGCGCTGGCCAACTTCGGCGATCACCAGGAAGCGCTCGCGAAGTATCAGATCGCGGCCAGCCTCGAACCCCCGGATGCGGACCTCCATCACAGTTGGGGCCTGGCCCTGGCCAACACCGCCAAGACGCTTGCCAGTGCGGGCGACACGGCCGCAGCGCACGAGAAGTATCGGGAGGCAATCGCCAGATATCGTGACGCTCTCCGCCTGGCGCCGCACGATCCCGCCATCCTCACGAGCTGGAGCCTGTCGCTCGCGGATCTCGGGGACGAGGATGGGGCAGCGCGGATGCGGGAGCGGGCGGAGAGGCTACGCCGCGGCGGCCGAAGCGGCGGCTAGCGCCGCAGGCGCGTGCGGCCGCTCGGCGCCGGAGCATCGACGGGCGCCGCCGGTGGCGCTAGAAGACGGCCCGGGATGGGCAGGATCGATCTGATCGACGTCGGCGCGCTCGGGGGGGTACCTGCGCCATGGCGCGATCATCCCGGACGGGTCGGGCACGTGCTGGGCTTCGAGCCCAGTCAGCCGGCCCGGCGGGCGGGCGCGCGCTGGAGGTGGGATACGGCGATCTGGAATCGGAACGGCCGCGCGCCGTTCTACGTCAGCGGCGGCGACGGCTCCGGATCATCGCTGCTCGAGCCCAATCTCGACTGGGTGGAGGCGAACTTCGCCCG